>CADBOE010000104.1 GCA_902796205.1 uncultured Ruminococcus sp.
ACGGCGTGATCTCATTTTCGACACTCTCACGATGACCGTCACGGCTTCGCCCGGGGCGGCGAGGGTGACTCTTGACGCTCTTTCGCGTCTCAGCGCGGCGGGGTACAGAACGGTGCTCGGGGTGTCCAACGTTTCGTTCGGACTTCCGGCGAGAGAGAATCTGAACAGCGTCTTTTTCGCTTGCGCGCTCGAACGGGGCCTGAGCGCCGCGATCATCAATCCGTGCTCCGCCGAGGTGATGAAAACGTACCGGTCGTTCATGGCGCTGAATTCATTTGATCCCGGCTTCGCGGGGTATATAGCCGAATACGGTCGGAACGCGCCGGATGTTGGCGGTCCGGGCGGCGGTCCGGACGGCAGCTCCGGCGGCGGCTCCGGGGGCGGTTCCGGCGGTCCGAAGGGTGGTTGCAACAGCGGTTCCAATGTCGGCTCGGGCGGCGGTCCGGACGGCAGCTACGGCGGCGGCTCCGGCGGCGGAAAACAGGACCGCGGGATTACCGATCTGAAAAAAGCCGTATCGTCCGGAATGAGGGAGAGCGCTGAAAGAATCGCCGCGGAGCTCCTCGAAACGGTCCCTCCGCTCGGGATCATCAACGAATACGTTATTCCCGCGCTCAATTCAGTCGGCAGCGATTATGAGAAAGGCACGGTATATCTTCCGCAGCTTCTCATGAGCGCCGAGGCGGCTTCTGCCGTGTTCCGCAAGGTCGAGGAGCATTACGCCCGAAGCGGGGAAAAGCGCGTGAAAAAGGCCGTTTTCGTCATTGCTACCGTGAAAGGCGACGTACACGATATCGGAAAGAATATCGTTCGGCTGCTTCTGGACAATTACGGATTTGACGTTGTCGACCTCGGAAAAGACGTCGCGCCTGAAACGATCGCCGATGAAGTCGTCAGGAGAAACGCGCCGTTCTGCGGGCTCAGCGCTTTGATGACGACAACCGTACACAGCATGGAGGAGACGATAAAGCTTTTGCGCGAGCGCGCTCCGGCGTGCAGAATCGTCGTGGGCGGCGCCGTGCTGACGGAGGAATACGCGGCGAAGATCGGCGCGGACAAATACGCGAAGGACGCCATGGAGACGGTGAGGTATTGCCTTGAGGCTGTGGGAGAGGACGTTCCGGGCGGAGAATGATCGCCGGAAGCCGGTCTGATCCGGTCCGGCCCGTTTTATTCTGTCGCGCCACGTTGCGCTCAGCTGAGATGAGCTGAGATGAGCTGAGATGAGATGAGCTGAGATGAGCTGAGATGAGCACGGCTTCCTGCTCATCTTTTTTATACTCGATTTTCAACTCTGTTTCAATTTTCATGCGATATATTGCTCCCGGAAAGATCGAAGGGAGTGATGTCTGACATGAAAAAGCATATCCGGGCGGCGTTGTTTACCACGATACTCGTTGCCTTCACCGCGTATATATCGCTCGACACTTTCGTGCTGGGCAGGGCGTTTGATACGAACGCGACGGGAATGAATCTGTCCATGTTTGACAATCTGACGCCGGCGTCCACCGCCGCAACGGAGCAGTCGCTGACCGGACCGTCATCGACCGGGGCGTCAGCAACGGAGCCGCCGTCGGCCGAACCGTCTGGAAACCCGGATCAGACGGACGGAAGCGGCGGAAACGTTTCGGTCAGTATTGCCGAATATGAGCGCTACGGCACGAAAATATACGTTGCCGACGTTCGGCTGACGTCCGCCGTGTATCTCAGAACGGCATTCGCGAACGACACCTACGGCAGGAATATTACCGCAAAAACCTCCGCCATCGCTGCGGCGAACGGAGCGATCCTCGCGGTCAACGGCGATTTTTACGGCGCGCAGGAGAATGGCTACGTCATCAGAAACGGGATCGTGTACCGCGCGACGGCGAAGGGCGCCGACGTGTTCTGCATTTATGCCGACGGCACTGCGGAGGTCGTCGGCGACAGGGAATATACGGCCGAAGAACTCGTTGGCCGCGGCGTGTGGCAGGCGTTCACGTTCGGACCGGGATTGATAGAAAACGGCACGATAACGGTTGACGCCGATGACGAAGTGGGGAAGGCGAAAGCGAGCAATCCGCGCACCGCCGTCGGGCTCGTTGACGCCAATCATTTCTTGTTCGTCGTGTCGGACGGGCGGACGGACGAGAGCGAGGGGCTGAGCCTTTACGAGCTTGCGGAGTTTATGAAGAGCCTGGGTGCCGTGACGGCCTACAATCTGGACGGCGGCGGGTCGTCGACAATGTACTATAACGGCGAGGTAGTGAACAATCCCACGTCTGGAGGAAGGATAAAGGAGAGAGAGGTGAGCGATATTGTCTATATCGGATATGAGTCTTAAGAGAAATCTTGCCGGCAATGTCATAGGGGCTGCTTTTCTGGCGCTGTTCGGCGCGATATACGAGCTGTTCAGCCACGGGGTGTATTCGTATTTTATGATCTACGCGTTCGGCTTCCCGCTGATGTTGGGCGTGCTGCCTTACTCGCTGATGCTGATCAAGGGAAGGCGGCCGGGGAGAAGCTTCGTTAATTTGTGGAATTCCGGGATAGCTGTTCTGGGGACGGGCTGCGCGTTTTACGGTGTGCTTGAAATTTACGGAACGACCAATTCGCTCAGTGTTATATATCCCGTGGCCGGGGGCGCGCTGCTTGCCGCCGGCGCCGTATGCGAGGCGCTCAGGCCCGGGCGACGCGGGCGAACGGCGGAATAAAACGGGGGGCGCAACGGGGGTCTGTCCCCCGTTGCACTCTTTTGGGGACAGGGGGAGATGAAACGGGGGACAGACCCCGGTTGGCGGTTTTGACTCGTCCGGGAAATAACGGGAAATAAGTTCGACAAATGCTGATGGCAAAAGGGTTTTCAGGGATTCTTGGCCTCGGTTGCCGAGCGTTGAAAACCGGGTCTGTCCCCCGTTGCACCCTTTTGGGGACAGGGGTAGATGAAACGGGGGACAGACCACGGTTGGCGGTTTTGACGCGTCCGGGAAATAACGGAAAATAAGTTCGACAAATGCTGATGGCAAAAGGGTTTTCAGGGATTCGCGGCTTCGGTTGCCGAGCGTTGAAACCCGGGTCTGTCCCCCGTTGCATGAAACGGGGGACAGACCCATGTTGCAGGTCCCCCGTTGCACCACGTTGCAGGTCCCACGTTGCACCACGATTTCATTTACCCGGTTGCAGACAGTTCCGCTCCGCGCTTCGGCTGTTCGCCACCTGGGTTCTATTCATGTTTTCCGGTTTATTTTCCGCGGCGAAGAAAGCGCGTATATATGCGTGAATGAAGCGCAAAGAACGGGGCAAAGAACGGTGCGGAAATATTTGACAAGAGCGGCCGATTTCAGTAAAATAAAACATCACGCCAAAGGCGGACGTCAGGTTGGTGTCAGCCGGCGAAAATGCCCGGAAAGCGTGTGTTTTGAAGAGGTGATCTCCGTGTTTAACAACAGTATAATCGAACAGATGCCGGACCACTCCGTGCTGATTGACCGCATGTCGGAACAGGCAATGCGCGCTGACTATATCGACAACGGTCTCTACGAAAAATTCAACGTCAAACGCGGACTCAGGAATTCCGACGGATCCGGCGTTCTGGTTGGACTGACCAGCATCGGCGAGGTCAGAGGTTACATATTCGCCGAAAACGAAAAAGCGCCGATTGAAGGAAGACTGCTCTACAGAGGCATCGATATCGAAAAACTGGTTGACGGCTGCAGAAGAGACGGAAGGTTCGGCTTCGAGGAATGCTGCTATCTGCTGCTGTGCGGAAAATTGCCCACGGCGTCGGAGCTTCAGGAATTCAAGAACATGCTCGACGACAACCGCAAACTGCCGAACGGATTCGCCGAAGACATGATAATGAAGGCTCCGAGCCCGGATATCATGAACAAGCTCGCAAGATGCGTGCTCGCGTCCTACTCCTACGACGACGACCCGGACAATCTCGAAACGCGCAACGTAATGCGTCAGTGCGTCAGACTGATCGGACAGTTCCCGACGATGACGGCATACGCGTATCAGGCGAAATCGCATTATTATGACGGACAGAGCATGTACATACACAATCCGCAAAGAGGGCTGTCAACGTCGGAGAACCTTCTCCAGATGATACGGCCTGACAGCAAATACACTCAGCTCGAGGCCGAAATACTCGACCTCTGCCTTCTCATCCACGCCGAACACGGCGGAGGCAACAACAGCACGTTCGCCGTACACGTTGTCACCTCGACCGGCACGGACACGTATTCGTCCATCGCCGCAGCCGTCGGATCGCTCAAAGGCCCGAAGCACGGCGGAGCGAATCTTCGCGTCATGAATATGATGGAGGACATAAAGGCTCACGTTTCAAACTGGGACGACGAAGCCGAGCTGAAGGATTATCTGGCGAGAATACTGAAAGGGGAGGCGTACGATCACACCGGACTCGTGTACGGAATAGGTCACGCCGTATATACTCTTTCCGACCCGAGAGCGATACTGCTCAAAAACAAGGCGCGGGAGCTTCTGGAGGTATCCGATCCGAAATACGCGAAGGAATTCAGACTGCTCGAAAAGATCGAGGAACTGACGCCGAAGCTGTTTTCGGAAATCAGGCACAGCGACAAGCAGCTTTGCGCGAACGTCGACTTCTATTCCGGACTCGTATATTCGATGCTGAACATACCGAAGCCGCTTTATACGCCGATATTCGCCATCTCGAGGATAGCCGGGTGGTGCGCGCACAGGCTCGAGGAGCTCGCGATCACAAACAGGATCATACGGCCCGCCTACAAGAACGTCGGACACAAGCAGGTCTATCAGGACGTTGACGACAGGGAATGACCGCGCGGGTCAGCGGCGTCGACCCGGCGGCACGCCGGCGTTCCTGCAGCGATTCTCCGCCGCGGCGTCAGCCGGGCGAGAGTGCCGATGACGGTCCGGCGGCGACCCGGCGAGAGTAACGAAGACGATCAGGACGACGATCCGGAAAACTGCCCGTCAGCGACCGGCGGTCCTCCGCAGGCCGGACGACACGCCGGCGGCACGACTCGGCCGTGAAAAACAAATTCCGAACAAACCTTTGCAAAAGGTGAGATAAAAGAGGTCCTAAAACATGAACAGCGAAAACAGAAAAAACGCAGGCGACTACAAACCGGCGGAAATCGAAAAGAAATGGCAGGACGTGTGGGAAAGCAGGCACGCCTTCGAAGCCTCGACCGACTACACGAAGAAGAAATTCTACGGGCTGATCGAATTTCCGTACCCGTCCGGAAACGGCCTTCACGTCGGGCATCCGCGCTCGAACACGGCGATGGACGTCATATCGAGAAAAAGGCGCATGGAAGGGTACAACGTGCTGTTCCCGATAGGTTGGGACGCGTTCGGATTGCCCGCGGAAAATTACGCCATAAAAAACCGCGTCCACCCCGCGAAAGTGACCGAAACGAACGTCGCCCGCTTTACGAAGCAGCTCAAAATGCTCGGCTTCTCGTTTGACTGGTCGCGCGAGGTGAACACCACCGATCCCGCGTATTATCACTGGACGCAATGGATCTTCCTGCAGCTCTTCAAAAAAGGCCTCGCCTACAAAGCCGAGATGCCGATCAACTGGTGCACCTCGTGCAAGGTCGGCCTCGCCAACGAGGAAGTCGTGAACGGCGTCTGCGAGCGCTGCGGCGGAGAAGTCGTGCGGAAAGTCAAATCACAGTGGATGCTGAAAATAACCGACTACGCCCAGAAGCTTCTGGACGGGCTGGACACCGTCGATTTCATCGAAAAAGTAAAAACGCAGCAGCGCAACTGGATAGGCAGATCCGAGGGCGCCGAGGTCGATTTCTTCCTCCCCGCGCTCGGCGAAAAGCTCACCGTATATACGACGCGCCCCGACACGTTGTTCGGAGCGACGTACATGGTAGTATCTCCCGAGCATCCCGTGGTCGAACGCCTCAAGCCGTTCATCACGAACTATGAAAAAGTCGAGGAATACAAAGCGGAAGCCGCCCGGAAGAGCGATTTCGAGCGCACCGAGATGGCCAAGGAAAAAACGGGCGTTCCGCTCGAAGGCGTGAAGGCCGTCAATCCCGTAAACGGCAGCGAGATACCCGTGTGGATATCCGACTACGTACTCGCCTCGTACGGGACCGGCGCGATCATGGCCGTTCCGGCGCACGACGACAGAGACTGGGCGTTCGCGAAGAAATTCGGGCTCCCGATCATCGAGGTCGTTGCCGGCGGGGACGTTGAAAAAGAAGCGTTCACCGACATTCAGACGGGAACGATGGTCAATTCCGGCTTCCTGAACGGGATGAGCGTCGCCGACGCGAAAAAAGCGATCACGGACTGGCTCGCGGACAACGGCAAAGGCGTTCGCAAGGTGAATTTCAAGCTCCGCGACTGGGTTTTCAGCCGTCAGCGCTACTGGGGAGAGCCCATTCCGCTGGTCAACTGCCCGGAATGCGGCTGGGTGCCCGTTCCCGAGGATCAGCTTCCCCTGAAGCTCCCCGAGATGGACAACTACGTCCAGACGGACAGCGGCGAATCGCCTCTCGTAAACGCGACGGACTGGGTGAATACGGTATGCCCGTGCTGCGGCCGTCCGGCGAAAAGAGAGACTGATACGATGCCGCAGTGGGCCGGATCGTCCTGGTATTTCATCAGATATACCGATCCGAAATGCGAAACCGGCATAGCCTCTCCTGAAGCGATGAAATACTGGCTGCCCGTTGACTGGTATAACGGCGGAATGGAGCATACCACGCTCCATCTGCTCTATTCCCGCTTCTGGCACAAATTCCTTTACGACATCGGCGCCGTGCCCTGCCCGGAGCCTTATGTGAAACGCACTTCGCACGGCATGATACTCGGCGAGAACGGCGAAAAAATGTCAAAGTCGAGAGGAAACGTCATCAACCCCGACGATATCGTGGCGGAGATCGGAGCCGACGCGTTCCGTGTATATGAAATGTTCATGGGTGCTTTCGACCAGGCTATCCCGTGGTCTACTCAGGGCGCGAGAGGCTGCTACCGCTTCCTCGAGCGCGTATGGAAGCTTCAGGACATGGTGACTGATGAAAACGGCGAGTCGGACGGCCTCAGGGCGCGCGTACACGAAACGATCCGCAAGGTCTCGGACGATTACGAGCGCATGAAATTCAATACGGCGATCGCCGCGATGATGGCTCTCGTTAACGATATCTACGCGAAAGGCGCTCTGTCACGCGGAGATCTGGCCGCGCTTCTGAAGCTGCTGAATCCCGTTGCGCCTCATATGACCGAGGAGATCTGGGAAAGACTCGCTCTTTCGGATAAAATGCTTTACGAGGAGACGTGGCCCGAATTCGACGGCAACGCGGTGGTGAAAGCCGAACTCGAGCTTGCCGTCCAGATCTGCGGAAAGCTTAAGGGAAGGATAGTCGTGCCGGCCGGAGCCGACGCGAAGACCACGGAGCAGATAGCTCTTTCGGACGAAAAGATACTGGCCGCCATCGACGGAAGAACGGTCAGAAAAGTCATCGTCGTTCCCGGAAAGATAGTGAATATTGTCGTATGAGCGGGTTGCTGAACGATATTGCCAACATTTTCAATACCGGCGGGACGATGAATACCGTGGTGTGGTTCTTCGCCCTGACGGTATTCCTGGTGATATATGCGATCGCCGGAGTGAGGGCGATGATACCGCTCATATTGTCAGCCGCCGCGGCCTTTCTCGCGTCCTTTTCAAAGATGGATCTTGTCTGGCAGGCGGTCGTTTTCGCGCTCGGATGCGCGGTCGGGCTGTTCTATATGAGCAGGCGGAATAATAAAAATACAGAGGAAGATACGGAAGATGGACGAGAAGAAATTAATAGCTGAGCTGATAGCGGGAACGGATGAGAATATTGACGCCGGGGCGGTATGCCAGGCTCTCGAGACTCCGCCGGACAGAAAAATGGGCGATCTGGCTTTCCCGTGCTTCAAATTGGCGAAGACGCTCAGGAAGGCTCCTCCCGCCATTGCCGCCGGGATAATGGAGAAGTTGGGCGAAACAGAGCTGCCACCGGTCGTCTCGAAGGTCGATATCGCCGGCGGATATCTCAATTTCTTCTTCGACCGCGGCGCCGTTTCCGAAAAGGTGGTAAAAGCGATCTGCGAATCGGGGGACGGTTACGGAAGATCGGACGAGGGCAACGGCAAGACGGTGCTCGTCGAGTTTTCGTCGCCCAACATAGCGAAGCCGTTCCATATAGGACATCTCGTCTCGACCGCGCTCGGTCACTCGCTCGCGAGGATCTACGATCATCTCGGATACAGGACGGTGCGCATAAATCATATCGGCGACTGGGGCACGCAGTTCGGAAAGCTCATAACCGCGTACAAGCTCTGGGGCGACAGGGAGACCATCATGAAGGATCCCATCAACGAGTCGCTGAAGATCTATGTGCGCTTCCACGCGGAGGCCGAGAATCATCCGGAGCTCGAGGACGAGGCCAGAAAGAATTTCAGGCTGCTCGAAGAAGGCGATCCGGAGATAACGGGGCTGTGGAAGATGTTCGTTGACGCCAGCCTCGCCGAATTCAACCGGATGTACGAGCTGCTCGGCGTGAATTTCGATTCGTTTGCCGGCGAGAGCTTTTACACCGACAAGATGCCTGAAGTCGTTGACATCCTGCGGGAAAAAGGGCTCCTTGAAGAGAGCGACGGAGCGCAGGTCGTGAGATTTGACGACGAATCCATGCCGCCGTGCATTATTCTGAAGTCGGACGGGACGACGATCTACGCCACGAGAGATATCGCCGCGGCCATATACAGAAAGCGCACTTACGATTTCTTCAAAAATATTTACGTGGTCGGAACGCCTCAGACGCTGCATTTCAGGCAGGTTTTCGGCACGCTGAAAAAAATGGGCTTCGAATGCGCGGACGACTGCGTTCACGTCGGATTCGGCTACGTGCGTTTCCCTGACAAGGCGATGTCAACGCGGCACGGAGACGTCGTTCTTCTCGAGGACGTGCTGAACGAGGCCGTCGCGAAAACGAAAGAGATTATTTTGGAGAGCAGCACGAGCAAGAACGTTGACGACGTTGACAGGGTCGCCGAAAAGGTCGGCACCGGCGCCGTTATTTATTCGTTCCTGAAGAACAGCCGGGAGAGGGACATAATCTTTACGTGGAAGGATATTCTCGATTTCGAGGGCGAGTCGGGGCCGTACGTGCAGTACGCGTACGCGCGCGGCAGGAGCGTTCTCGCGAAGGCCTCCGAAGCGGGTATTGATTATGAAAACGCCGATCCGCGGCTGCTGACGGGCGACGAGGAATACGCGCTCGTGAATATTCTCGCCGGTTTTCAGGATGCCGTAAGAGACGCCGCTTACAGGTACGAGCCGAGCGTCGTGACGAGATACGTTACGGATCTGGCGCAGCAGTTCAACAAGTTTTACAATACGTGCGCCATTATGAAAGCGGACGGGGCGGTAAGGGCGGCGCGCCTGAGGCTGACCGCGTGCGCGTGCGAGTGCATCAGGAAGGCCCTGTATCTGATCGGGGTCGACGTGGTGGAGAAAATGTGAACGGGCGGAGACGATGGAGGAAACGCGGAAAACCGGCATAGGCACGAAAATAAAACAATATTTCGTTGACGCTCCCGGAACGGTGATCCCTACAGGCTACGTCGGGGTCCTGGACGGAATACGCGTTTTTGCCATTCTTACCGTCGCTCATTTCCACCTCTGGCAGCAGTCGTGGCTCACTCTCAATTTCAAAACGCCGGCTCTCGCGAAAATCGGCATACCGTCGATCTCGTTCGAGTGGATACAGCGGTACGGGTCGTTTTTCGTCGACATGATGATATTGCTGACGGGATTCTGCCTGTTCCTGCCTTATGCGAGATATATGATCGAGGGCGACGCCCGGAGACCCGGACTGCCCGACAGATACGAGGTGCGGAATTTTTTCATTAAACGCATAGCAAGGATCGTTCCTTCGTACTATTTCTGCACGTTTTTCTACCTTTTTGTGTTTATAATACCGTCAAAGAATTACGGGTCGGCAGCGGATTTTTTCAAGGATTCCGGGCTAATGCGGCAGATGTTCGCCAATATGACGTTCACGCAGACGCTGTCCGCGGACACGTATATGATGACGCCGTTTAACGGAGCTCTCTGGACCGTCGCGGTGGAGATGCAGTTCTATCTTATCTTTCCGATACTCGCGTTTCTTTTCCGCAAAAAGCCGATCCTCACGTATATCGGGATGGTCGCGGTGTCGTTTTATTACATCCGTTTCAAGGTGATCCCGATGGACGACGGCGAGTTCAGATGGCATTTCAACCAGATGCCGGCGCTGCTCTGCGTTTTCGCCAACGGCATGCTCGGGGCGCTGCTTTTCGTGTCGGTCGCGAGGAATCTCAGGCAGACGCGGTTTACCGGGATAATGTTTACGCTGCTCACCGTCGCGTCGTTTCTCGCCGTGAGGTTCGTGCTGAAAACCGGTCCCGGATCGACTCTCAATATACGCTGGCAGCTCGACGTCAGGTTTATGCTGTCAATGTTTTTCATGCTTATCTGCGTCGGTACCGCTTTTTCGGTCAGATGGTTCAGGAAGCTCTTCGACAACAAAGCGATGCATTTCCTCGCGGGTATTTCTTATAATCTGTATATATGGCATCAGGTCATCGCCGTGAAGCTGAAGGTGCACAGGATCCCGTTCTGGGAGGGCGACGAGTACCCGAATATCGCGGGCAACAGACCGTGGATGATCAAATATACTTTAATCGCAGTTCTTGCCGCATTTGCCGCGGCTGTCGCAGCAACTTATCTTATAGAGAAGCCTTGCGCGAAGCTGATAGGAAAGCTTACGGGCATTCGCAGAAAAAAATTCTGAATCCGTAGGGCGGGATTTGTTTGAAACGTGTTCTTAATGAGAGTCAGCGGGCGGCCGTCTCCCACGGGGAAGGGCCTGCTCTCGTGCTGGCCGGGCCGGGGAGCGGGAAGACGACGGTCATCACCGAGCGGGCGGTCAGGGTGGCGGCAATGGCGTCTTCGCCGGATAAGCTTCTTTGCGTTACTTTCACGACGGCCGCGGCTGCCGAGATGCGCGAGCGGTATATCAGACTTTCGGCGCCGGACGCGCCGGGGCTGACGGGCGGTGCTGTGTCGCGGGCCGGTGCGGGGGAAGGGTTGACGGCAGGGGAGAGCTGCGGCAAGTCGGCCCGGCGGGTCTGTACGGCGTTGTCGACAGGCGCGGGGGATGGGTTGGCGGCAGGAGAGAGCTGTGCCGGTGCGGAAAATGAATTGCCGGCCGAAGAGTGCGACGTTGAGCGCGGTACGCCGGTCACGCCCGTGTTTTCAACGGTTCATGCGTATTGCAACCGCATCATTTCAATATATGAGCGAAGGCGCGGCGTGCGTTTCACGCGGATAGAGGGCGAGGATTCTCCGAAGAACGCGATCCTTTCGCGGATCTACAAAAAATATAACGGCAAAGAGCCAGATGACGCGATGCTCGACAGGCTGAAGAGCTATTACCGGAAGGAGAGCGCCAAAGACGGACCCGGACCCGCAGGCGGCGTCGCGCGTCCGGCGGGACGGGATCAGATAAGGCGTTTCCGGGAGATCGCGAGCGAATACGAAAAAGTCAAATCAGAGAATAATTATATTGATTTCGACGATATGATAACGTTCGGGCGCAGTATTCTTGAGAATGAGGCGGATATTGCCGAAGAGGTGCGCGCCGGGATCGAATTTGTGCAGGTGGACGAGGCGCAGGATCTTTCGCGCGAGCAATATAACGTGATAAGGCTTCTGGCTCCCGGCGGCAATATTTTTGTCGTTGCCGACGACGATCAGAGCATTTACGGATTCCGCGGCGCGGAGCCCGAGTGCCTGTTCGGGTTTGTGGATGATTATCCCGACGTCGCCAGGTATATGCTGACGCGGAATTACAGGTCGACCGCGGATATCGTCCGGTTTTCGTCGCTGCTGGTCGGGCGGAACGGGAGGCGGTTTCAGAAGGATCTGGTCGCTGCGGACGAGGCGGATGGCGGATGCGGAACGCGGTCGCTGACGGCGGGCGGTCGCTCCGGAAGCAACGAGAGGTCGCAGCCGGTGACGATTGGCGGTCGCTCCGGAAGCAACGAGAGGTCGCGGCCGGTGACGATTGGCGGTCGCTCCGGAATAGGCAGGGGGACGCGGTCGGTGACGGTAATCGAACCGGCAGACAATTCCGCGCAGGCGACGTTGTGTGTCCGTGAAGCGGCACGCGCCGCGGAGGCCGGTGAAACGATTGCTGTCCTTTACAGAAACGGCGTGTCGTCGCTGCCCGTGCGCGCCGCTGTTTCGGAAGCGGGCATGGCGTACAGTATTCTCGGAAGCTGCCCGCCCGCGTGGGAGTCGGACGCGGTTCGCGATTGTTTTTCGGCCGTCGCGGCGGCTGAGCGTAATGCGCGTTTTGCCATACCGACGCCGGCAAAGACTTTCAGGCGTCTCATTCGCGACGGGTTTGCGACGGAGGCCGAGGAGGCCTGCCGGCTCGAAGGCCGCGACAGGAAAAACGTTTGCGCCGCCATTTCGTTTCTGGAGATCCTGCTGTCAGGTGCGTCTTCCTATTCTGACGCCGTCGGAAGACTCGACCGCGTTGAGAGAAGCGATATTGATGCCGCAACTGATCCGGCGCGCCGCGGAATTGTGCTGTCAACGATCCATTCGGCAAAAGGGCTGGAATTTGACAACGTGATAATCCTCGACCTCGTTGAGGGGGAGCTTCCGGGGACCGCGGCCGCGGGAGCAATGCTCGAGGATGAGCGGCGGCTCCTTTACGTGGCGATGACCCGCGCGAAGAAAAGGCTGATTCTTTCCTGTCCGCGAAAGCGCGGGGTATGGGGCGAGGAACGCAGCAGCTTCGTCGACGAGATCATGGAAGATTTACGCTTCAACGGTGAACGCGGCTGACGCGGCAGTAAATAAATGTCGCGGCAGGTAATAATCGCCGGTGTTTTGCTTTATTTAGTTCGGGTTAATGAGTTCAGTTGTGCCTGCCGATGCGGCGGGCTTTTTTGATTGACGGCCGAAACCGGGGTTCAAAACCGGGGTCTGTCCCCGGGTAAACGAAATCCGAAACCGGGGTCTGTCCCCCGTTGCACCCCCATCTGGCGGAGTTAAAACCGGGGTCTGTCCCCGGGTAAACGAAACCCGAAACCGGGGTCTGTCCCCCGTTGCACCCCCATTTGGTAGGGTTAAAACCGGGGTCTGTCCCCGGGTAAACGAAATCCGAAACCGGGGTCTGTCCCCCGTTGCATGTCCCCCGTTGCACATACTCCCGGCAAGTTGACGGGAAGAGGGGAGGCAGTATATAATTGGCTCCGCTGATGAAAAAGATGAGTTGACAACGCAAGACGCGGGACAGGATATAAACAGACAGAGACAGTGGAGGTTTTTCGCAGAGATGAGAAAAATAGCAGGCAGGAAATGGTTGGCGCTGGCGCTCGTGCTCGGAACGCTTCTGGCGGCAGGATGCGCGGGATGCGGGCCGAAGGACGGAAGCGGAAAGATGCCCGGCGATCTGAAGCCGGTCACGGTTGACGGCGCGGCGGACGGGCAGAAGTTCAATCTCGGCAAAGTGGAGTATACCAAGGAGACGTCTTACACCGTTACCGACGAATTCGACGTCGGCCTCAAAGGAAAGGTTGTCGACGCAAGCGTTACCGGCGCGGAAGTTCTTTTCGAGGCCGATTTCGACGACGGCGATCCGACCGCGGGCGATACGGCTATGATGAAGAGCGCCGACGAAGTCGGGGTCCATAACGGGAAGCTTTACATTCCTTATTCCGGCGACAGCACGAAACCGTTCGCCGACAGCGGCTGGACGACCTGGGCACCGGACGCGCCGTGCCTCGGAGAGGATTACGTGCAGGGACAGCTGTCGTTCGACGGCGAATTCCATTCGGGCGACAAGGCGCCGTGGATGTCGGCCATGATCGGCATTTTCAAGGGCAATCCCGGAGCGATCGCGGACAATCCGGGCGACGGCATATTTATTGCCTTCAATACGGTCTCAAGCGCGATGACGGTATACAGCGGGAAATCCGGCGAATGGGCGTGGCCGGCGGGCAACGTGACGGTCGGGATCGACAGCGCACTCATAACGGGCGATACGCACGTTGACGTCGTGGCGACGGAGGACAGGAGCGTTTTCGTTTACGTCAAAGGCACGCTCGTGCTGAAAATGGAGATCGAGGGCGAGAAATATATCGTTTACGACGCGGATGGCAAAAGAAAAGGAACGTGCGGAGCGGACGCCGACAGTCTCGACGGCGCATATTTCTCGATATTCACGCATCTCGGCGGCGTTGCCATCGACGAAATGAAAGTGTTAGGCTGCACGAAGGGCAGAAAACACGCCAACGTAACTATAAAAGCAGAACCGACGGAGGGAAACACATTGGGACTTGATATCACAAACAGAAAAGACGTTGTCAGCATTTGCTATACGCTGTGGTTCAACGCGATTCACGGAAACGGCACGAACGAGATAAAGGAAGCGAGGAACGTCAGCGAATATACCGAAAAATACGGTTTCAGCACCGAAAAGGGCTTCGGCGAAAAAGGCGGTCCGAACGCGGTGGGCGCCTTCCACTACTGGGCGAAGCCGGCTCAGGGCTATTACCGCAGCACCGACAAGGCGGCCGCGAAAAGAAACATGGAGCTTCTGTACAAGGCTGGTGTCGATTTCGTCATAATCGACTACACCTACGCGACGTCGCCCGGCTACGATCCCGGAAGCTCGTCCTGGAACACGTACATCGAAGGTCCGTCCACCGCTCTCCTCGACTCGATCATGGAGATGCGCGCCGAAGGCGAGGGCACGCCGTACGTCGTATTCTGGATGGGCAGCGACAATATGTTCGGCCACATGAAAGAAAAATTTCTTGACGTCGAAAAATGGAAGGACTGCTTCGTTTACTGGGACGGAAAACCGTTCATCATGAACTGGGAGAAGAAAGAAGGCAAAACGTACGACGGTCTCACGGTGAGAAGCATGTACGGGCTCGCCGGAAAGGCGTACGAGGGCCAGTGGAGCTATCTCGAGATAGACAACTCCCGCACCGTTGCAAATGACGCCGCGGGCAATCCGGAGCACATGTGCGCGGACGTCGCGACTCAGGAAACGTATATGTCGCTTCCGACGGCTCACGGACGCCAGGGGGGAAGATTCTGGAATCAGCAGTGGAAAAACGTTTTCGACGTCCATCCGAAGATAATGACGGTCACGTGGTGGAACGAATGGTGCGCGCAGCTGTTCAACGTCGACGGCGTCGGATACGTTTTCACCGACAATTTCAACCAGGAATACAGCCGCGACGTGGAGCCGATGGAGGGAGGCCACGGCGATCTTTATTACCGCTGGCTTTGCGAGTATATAAAATGCTATAAAAACGGACTCGCCTGTCCGGAGCTTACCGAATGACAGACTTCACCTGAGATTGCCGGACGACGGGCTTCACCGGAGATTGCCGGACGACGGGCTTCACCGGAGATTGCCGGACGACAGGCTTCACCGGAGATTGCCGGACGACAGGCTTCCCGGCAGACCTGATTTTCCGTTTCCGGAGCCGTTTCCGGAAAAAACATTCCCGGCCGGCGCAAAGAAATGATCAAGGACCGGAGAGGACGACTCCGCGGGAAGAAATTGTCATGCAACAGCATTAAATAATCTGATAATTTCCGGCTGATGCTTTGACGGCATACGGCCGTAAGTTGTTTTTGTATGAAATTACGCTGTGAAACGCCGGATTGACGCCATTGCGGATGCCTAAATCGTCCCGCTGCAGCCCCGGATCACGCAAAACGGCCCCGAAACAAGCTGAAAAACGCAAAAATTGACCCCACGGAAGCCCGGAACGGTCCCGCGACATCCGGAAAACGCCCCGGAAACAGCCTCCGGACAAATATTTCACTTGTGAAGAAAAGCGGAAAATGGTACAATCACCCCATATCAGCGACGAAAGGATTGATACGGTTGATATACTATCTCGAAGAATCTGACAAGGTCTTGAATGAATTGAATACCGGGCATGGAGGGCTGTCCGGCGAAGAGGCGGCGAAACGGCTCGAAACAAACGGAAAGAATAAATTAAAAGAACCTGAAAAAGATTCTCTGATCAAAAGACTCGCAAAACAGATGGCGGATCCGATGATCATCATATTGCTGGTCGCGGCGGCCATTTCGGCGGTGACGTCCATCGTCGAAAAGGAATTCCCCGTGGACGTTCTGATCATTCTGATAGTTGTAATTATAAACGCGTTTCTCGGAGTCTTTCAGGAAAGCAAGGCCGAAAAGGCGATAGAAGCGCTGCAGAAGATGTCCGCGGCGACGTCGAAGGTCAGGAGGGACGGAAAGCTCCTTCACATTCCTTCCGAAGAGCTTGTCGCGGGCGATGTCGTTCTGCTTGAGGCGGGCGACGCGGTGCCGGCCGACGGGCGCATACTCGAGAGCGCCAGTCTGAAGATAGAAGAGGCCTCTCTCACGGGAGAATCAGTGCCGGTCGATAAATTCGCCCACAAAATGGAACTCTCCGGCGACGCGAACGACGTGCCGCTCGCAGACAGGCACAACATGGCATATATGGGCTCGACAGTCGTTTACGGACGCGGCAGCATGGTCATCACCGGGACCGGCATGGACACGGAGATGGGAAAGATCGCCACCGCCATTGAGGAGGCGAAGGAGGGGAAGACGCCCCTTCAGCAGAAGCTGTCGCAGCTGAGCGGCATCCTGAGCAAGCTCGTTATCGCCATTTGCATATTCATATTCCTGTTCGGCATCGTGCGCCAGTTCATCACGGGCGGTCAGCACGATCTCAAATTCTTCCTTGACACGTTCATGCTGGCGGTCAGTCTGGCCGTCGCGGCGATACCCGAGGGGCTCGTGGCGGTCGTCACCGTCGTACTTTCGATCGGCGTCACCAATATGTCGAAAAAGAACGCCATCATAAGAAAGCTTACGGCGGTCGAGACGCTCGGCTGCGCGCAGATAATTTGCTCGGACAAGACCGGAACGCTCACACAGAACAAGATGACCGTCGTGGACAGCTACGGCATCGGGGAGAAGGAGCTTTCGAAGATATTCGCATTGTGCAGCGACAGCGAGCTCGACGAGGAGGGCAATATCCAGGGCGAGCCTACCGAGAACGCGCTGGTGGATTTCGCAAACAGGCAGGGACTTAAAAAATACGAGCTCGAGGCTGCCGAACCGCGCGTGGGCGAGGTGCCTTTCGATTCGATCCGCAAGATGATGACGACGCTCCACGGCAGCGGCGGAAAGGTCGTGCAGTTCACGAAGGGAGCCCCCGACGAGCTGCTCAAGAGATGCACGAAGATATTGACGCCCGACGGAACAGTGGAGGAGCTGACGGACGAAAAGCGCGGCGAGATACTCGGCCAGAACAAGGCGTACGCGCAGAGGGCTCTGAGAGTACTTGCCGCCGCGAAACGCGAATGGGACAGCCTTCCCGGCGACCTTTCATCCGCCGGCGTCGAGCACGATCTCGTTTTCTGCGGTCTCGTCGGCATGATAGATCCGGTGCGCCCCGAGGTGAAGGCGGCCATAGAGCAGTGCCACAGCGCCGGGATCAGGCCGATAATGATCACGGGAGACCATCTCGATACGGCCGTGGCGATCGCGAAGGAGCTGGGCATTCTCGACGACGAACGAAACGCCATAACGGGCGCGCAGCTCGAGGAGATCTCCGATGAGGATTTCGAGCGCAAGGTCGGCATGTTCAGCGTTTACGCGAGAGTCCAGCCGGAGCACAAGGTGCGCATCGTGAACGCGTGGAGAAAGCGCGGCATGATCACCGCCATGACGGGGGACGGGGTCAACGACGCTCCGTCGATCAAGTCCGCCGATATCGGCGTCGGAATGGGTATCACCGGTACGGACGTTACGAAAAACGTTGCCGACATGGTGCTGGCGGATGACAACTTCGCGACCATCGTTACCGCCGTGGCCGAGGGCCGCCGCATTTACGACAACATCCGCAAGGCCATCCAGTTCCTGCTCAGCTCGAATCTGAGCGAGGTCATGTCGATATTTATCGCGAATCTGTTCGGCTTTACGATCCTGAGGCCGGTGCATCTGCTCTGGATAAATCTTGTCACCGACACGTTCCCGGCTCTGGCCCTGAGCGCAGAGAAGGCCGAGGACGATATCATGAAGAGGCCTCCGCGCCGGAGCCGCGACGGTATTTTCGCCGGCGGCGTCGGTTTTGACTGCCTGTATCAGGGCGCGCTCGTGACGATCCTTGTGGTGACCGCGTATTTTATCGGTCATCTTATGGAGGGCGGCTCGTGGGACAGCCTGCAGAGCGACCACGGAATCACGATGGCGTTCCTTACGATGTCAATGGCCGAGATCTTCCATTCGATCAATATGCGTTCGCAGCGCAGGTCGGTCGTCAGGATGCTGGTGAAGGGCAATCACAATAAGATGATCCTGCTTTCGATGCTGGCGTCGCTTCTGCTGACAACGGCCGTGATATACGTTCCGTTTATCCGCAACGCGTTCGGGTTTACGAGCATCAGTCTTCAGGAGTACGCGGTGGCAATGGGTCTCGCGTTCCTGATGATCCCGATCGTCGAGATCGTGAAGGCTGTGCAGCGCGCGGCAGCGAAGGCGAGGAGGCGCCGCGAGGCGGAGTGAGCCTCCGGTGATAAATTGAAATTACAACTGAATTGAACGTTCAGCCGCAAACGGCAGTTTCTGCCAAATGCGGCTGAAATTTTTTTCGCTGATTTAGTCCAGACAGTGGGTAAAACCGGGGTCTGTCCCCGGGTAAACAAAATCTGAAACCGGGTCTGAACCGGGGTCTGTCCCCGGGTAAACGAAATCCGAAACCGGGCCTGAACCGGGGTCTGTCCCCGGGTAAACGAAATCGGAAATCGGGCCTGAACCGGGGTCTGTCCCCGGGTAAACAAAATCCGAAACCTGGTCTGAACAGGGGTCTGTCCCCCGTTTCAGGGCAGCTTATAACAGGACTGGATTTGCGCGGGTGGAGGAGGGCGGGCGGTGGGATCAAATGTTGAAAATCTGATTGCAGATAAAAAAGCCGGAGTGCATCTTGTGATAGATAACAACTCCGGCCTTTCGAAGTGGGGGCGAGGGGGCTCGAACCCATGACCTCTCGGATGTGAACCGAACGCTCTGACCAACTGAGCTACGTCCCCGAACGGCTTGCATTTTAGCATGTTATCCGATAAAATGCAACAGGAAAATTGCCTGCGCGTCAGAACGCCGAGCCGAAGCCGGGACTGCGCAAAAACCGGCGCGGAAACCGGCACAAAAGACGGGGCAAAATACTGTCCCGGCCAGACGGCAAACGACGGCAAACGACGGCAAACGGCGGCAAACGGCGTCACATCGCGTCAATTGACGGCGCACGGCGGCGAACGAAATGAAAGGAAACTCCCTACACCGATGAAAACGACAATCGAAAATAAAGTTGACGACACGGCTCCGGCGCTGCCGAACACCGGAGCGGCCGTAACCGGCGGCGCGAATAGCGAAAGCGCCGGTCGCGGGCAGGAAGGCGGAAGCCTCGGGCAGGACTGCGTAAACGGCGGATCGGACGGATCAGGCGGCAACGGCGGATACATGGAAGAACTGCCCGCCTTCAAAGTCAGCGGCGTCTTTTCGTCGCATATGGTTCTCCAGCGCGGACAACACGTAAAAATCTACGGATTCTCAAACCGCACGGGCATGAAAGTGACCGGCCGCTGGGAAAAAAGCTCAAACGGCGCGGCCTCCGTACTTACGGCGGAAGCGGCTGTAAATGAGGACGGCAGATTCGAGCTCATATTCGAAGCGGTCGAAGCCGACCGCACGCCGTCGCGGATGACGATCGAATCCGAAGCCGGCAGCGCCGTGTTCGACGACATACTCGTTGGCGACGTATGGCTGATCGGCGGCCAGTCGAACGCCGAATGCGCAGTCGCACATTGCCTGCAGGCCGATCCGGGAGTCGTTGACAGCACGTCGGAAGACGACAACTTCAGGCTTTTCCGGCAGACGCAGGCGAAAGCGTACGAGCTGAGAGATAATTGCCCCCGGCCGTACAGAGACGTTATCGATCCGGGATGGAAATGGGCGAGGCCCGGAAAGGAAGCCGCCCTTGCGTTCTCCGCGATCGGATTTTATTTCGCGAAGGAGCTGACCGCTCACACCGACGTGCCGGTCGGTCTTTTCATGATGTGCCCCGGCGGCGCTTGCCTCCGCGAGCTGATGCCGGCTGAACTTGCGCGCGAACGCGGCTACGAAACCGGCGCGAACATGCCCGTCGGCGGCTACTACAACACGCTCATCAGCCCGGCCGTCGGAATGTGCTTCAGGGGCCAGATATTCTTTCAGGGCGAAAGCGAAGGGATCTGGAAGGAAATGGCCTACTCGTACCACGAGGACCTGAAAGCGTTCGTCAGCGACCAGCGGGCCCGCTTCGGCGTCGGCTTCCCGTTCTACAACGTGCAGCTCTCGTCGTACCGCGACGAGGGATCGGCGTTCTTCCCGTATCTCAACGTCGTCAGACTCCGCCAGTTCGACGCGCAGAAGATCATTCCCGACAGCCATCTCGCGGTCAGCCGCGACCTCGGCTCGCTCCCGGATGACAGCGACTGGGCGCATTCTCCGCACAAAAAAGAGCTTGGAAGAAGACTCGCCGCCCAGATTTACGCGTACGAATACGCGGAGGGCGCGGACAATCGCATTTCCGACCCGGCGGACTACGAATCGCCCGTTCCGGAAAGCTATTCACGGTCGGAAGACGGGTATGAGATCAGATTCGGATATGCCGGAAGCGGACTTCGCGCCGCGACGGCCGGTACTGGAACGGACTCGGGAACGGTGGCGAACAGAGCCACGCCTGCGGGAACACTGGTAAAAGGTTTTGCCGTTTACGCCGCCGGAGAGGAGCAGCCGGTTCCCGCCGAAGCGTATATCGTGACCAACGACACGGTTCGAGTGATATGCGGAAAAGACGCGGCTGCCATAGGATATGCCGCGTTTCACCGCGCGTATATCGAGGATGCCGATCTCACGAACGGGAGCGGCCTGCCGGCGCCGGCGTTCAGACTCGACGTAACGGAGCGGAGTTGAAACGCGCCCGGACGGCGCAGCTCGCCCCGCGGCCGCACATATTTGCTTAAATTGCAAAGGCTACGGCTCACATTGCCGCCAGCACGCTGAGACGTCGCCCGCACGTTTACCGCACGCCGCACGCTGAGACGTCGCCACGCCCGTTCACCGCACGCCAGCACGCTGAGACGTCGCCAGCCCGTTCACCGCACGCCCCGCGCTGAGGCAAGCCGCCCGTTCACCGCACGTCCCGCACGCTGAGACGTCGCCTCGCGCGGTCGCCGCGTGACCGCACACAGCCGCGGCACCCGCTTTGAGCGAGACTGCCGTTCGCCCCGCGCCCCGCGCCCCGCACACCAGACCCCGGAAGGAAACCGCACCATTGAAACGCTCGCAGATCAACATGCTTGAGGGCCCGCTCCTCAAAAACGTCATATTATACACGCTCCCGATCATATTCACGGGCATACTCCAGCTCCTATTCAACGCCGCCGACCTCGTCGTCGTGGGACGGTTCAGGGGAAGCGTATGCGTTGCCGCCGTCGGAAGCACCGGCGCTCTCATTAACCTCATCATAAACCTGTTCATCGGACTCTCCGTCGGCGCGGGCGTCGCCGTGGCGCAGGCGAAGGGCGCGGGAGACGCGAAGCGCGTCAGCGAGGCGGTACATACGTCGGTGCTCGCTTCCGTCATCAGCGGCGCGATACTGACCGTGATCGGCGTGACGTGCGCCGGATGGCTGCTCGAGCTGATGAAAACGCCGGACGACATACTGCCGCTGTCAACCAAATACATGCGCATCTATTTCGTCGGGATATTGTCGTCGATGGTCTACAACTTCGGCGCGGCGATACTCCGCGCGCTCGGCGACACGAGAGGACCGCTGTTATTCCTGACGGCGGCCGGCGCTGCCAACGTCATCCTGAACCTCTTTTTCGTTATCGCCCTCGGGATGGACGTGGACGGCGTCGCGTGGGCTACGGTCATATCACAGACGATGGCAGCCGTGCTCGTCGTACTTTCGCTTACGAGGCGCGGCGACGAGGCGAGACTGTATCTTAAAAGGCTCCGCATACACAGGGAAGCGCTCGTCAAAATGCTCAAGATCGGTCTCCCGGCCGGCTTCCAGAGCGTGATGTTCAACATTTCGAACGTCATCATACAATCCTCGATCAACTCGTTCAATTCCGTTGCGATATCGTCCGGCAATTCGGCGGCGGGCAACATCGAGGGCTTCGTTTACGTCTTAATGAACGCTTTCCTCCAGACGGCGCTCAATTTCTCCGGCCAGAACGTCGGCGCGGGCAGGGAAAAGCGCGTTTCGAAAATACTCGGCTGCTGTCTCGCGTGCGTATCCGCGTTCGGCATAACGCTCGGCGTCCTCGGGTATATATTCGGAAGGCCGCTCCTGTCCATTTATATCACAGACTCTCCGGAAGCCATTGAATACGGCATGATACGCCTCTCGCTCATTTGCCTGCCTTATTTCCTGTGCGGCATAATGGACGTCGCGACCGGAGCTCTCCGCGGCATGGGCTCGTCGTTCGTGCCGATGGTCATTACGATCGCCGGCGTATGCGTTTTCCGCATCGTATGGATATATACGGTCTTCGCCATACCTGAATTTCACACGTTGCAGGTGCTGTATCTTTCATATATAATATCCTGGACGATTTCATTCCTGGCGCAGATGATAGCATTCAGACACGTTTACGGGAAGCTAACGAAGGGGAGAAGAATATGAAAAAATCAAAGATCGCGGCGGCTGCGGTCACCATCACGCTCACGGCGTCGCTTTTCACCGCGGGGAGCGGCTGCTCCGGAAACAAGAGGCTTTCGTCCCTCGAACAGATGCTCTCAGATCCGGCGTCGTTTCCGGCGTCGTTCGTTTACGACAGCAAAACGTATTCCGGCTTCGGCGAATCATTCGAAAAGCTCGGCTCCTCCACCGAGGCGTGCGACGGAGGCACCCGGACGCAGGCGTCGTTCCTGCACGTTCCGAGCGGCGTCACGGTGACGGTCGACGGAAAGACGTATTCCGCCTACGACGCGTGCGAATGGACGATCTGGCTCGAAAACAAATCCGGTAAAGAAACGTATAATTTTCAGGATATTTTCGCCCTCGACTGGAAAGCCGAAGGAAAGGACCCCGTTCTCAAGGGGATCAACGGCGACCTCGGCGATATGTACGCGCCGTACAGGTACGAGCTCTCGAACAATCTGGTGGTGAAGGGGACTGATACCGGACGCCCCACGCACGTTGATTTTCCGTATTTCAATCTGGAATACGGCAGCGGCGGCACGTTCATCGCGGTCGGCTGGCCAGGAAGCTGGAAGGCTTCGTTTCAGAACACGGGGGACAACGCCACGCGCGTGACGGCCGGCCAGAACAACGTCGATATGTACCTCTCGCCCGGCGACAGGATCAGGACGCCGCTCATCGTGATGGTCAATTACAGCGGCCGCAACGAGATGAAAAACATGAATCTCTGGAGGCGCTGGTTCATCGAATGCAATATGCGGCACGTCGACGGCGGCTCCTTCCCGCCCGTTTTCTGCGCGTCCTCCGGCGCTTCCGGCATGACCACCGGCCGCTTCAAGAAGCTCGTCCGGTCATATCACGACAACGGACTGAAGCTCGATTATCTCTGGATCGACGCCGGCTGGTACACTAACGCGAAAGGGGAGAGCTGCTCGTGGCCCGAAACGGGGACGCTGAACGTCGACACGTCGCGTTTCCCCGACAGATTTTCGGAAGTGTCCGCGCTTATGCACGAATACGGCGGAAAGGTGATGCTCTGGTTCGAGGCGGAGGTCATGCGCTGCAACCCGGACGATTTCGTGAACAACATGGAAGGCTTCAAACGCGAATGGTTCCTCGGAACGGCCGCGCGCGGCTCCTGGCTGCAGGGAGAGCTTTTCGATCTCGGAAATCCCGAATGCGTGACCTGGCTGCTGAACAGAATATATAAAGTGCTGGACGAAGGCAATATAGACATGCTGCGCTCCGATTTCAACGTTAATCCGGGCGAGGTCTGGTCGTACGCCGACGAGCTGTTCAAATTCGGCTTCAGGGAGAATCAGTACGTTCAGGGCTATCTCAGCATGTGGGATCAGATACTCGCGCGCTATCCCTCGATGATGATCGACTCGTGCGCTTCCGGCGGCGGCCGCAACGATATCGAGACGATGCGCCGCAGCGTTCCGCTTCACATAAGCGATTTCTGGGACGGCAACGACGACGGCTTCGACGAACGCCAGACGTGCATGCTCGCCCTGTCGCAATGGCTCCCTTATTTCAAGCTGGAGGTACACGCAACGGCTCCCGCGACCGTTTACAATTACAGGTCGTCAATGGCTCCGTGGTTCATATTGAGCGTTCCGTACGAGGATCCGGACGCCGACTGGGCACTGGCCGCGTCCGCGGAGGCCGAATGGAGAGAGCTTTCGAAATATTATTATTCCGATTTCTACCCGCTTACGGATTTCAGCAAATCGCCCGAAGCATGGCGCGCGTGGGAATATTACGATCCGTCGTCCCGCTCGGGCGCGGTGCAGCTTTTCCGCGGTCCCGAATCCGGGGAGCCGGAGATCACCCTGAAGTTCTACGGCGTCGACAACGGCAAATACCGCCTGCGCAGCGCGAACGGCTCCTTCGACGTCACGGTGAGCGGAAGGCAGCTCAAAAAGGGGTACGCGTTCATTCTTCCGGACGCCGGATCGTGCGATATCATATTCTTCGGACCCGCCTGATACGCGGACGAGTATACGCGTAAAATGACGCCCGGGACGGACCGCTCCGATCCGGGTGTTTCTTTTGGAAAAAAATTAGAGAAAAAGCTGAAGTGAAAAGTTAACGTCTACTCCAAAGACCCCTGTTTCCGAGTAGATATTACTCTTACAAAAAAGAGCAAAAACGCAT
>CADBOE010000105.1 GCA_902796205.1 uncultured Ruminococcus sp.
GAACACCGTGAAAGAGTATACCCCATTTCTCACACTGATTTCCGCATCCATTCAAAAACCGGAAGTAAGTTTGAAAATTTGCGGACGTTTATTTTGATATTGATTTTACGCTGCCGCGAGTGTATAATCGCGTTGAAAATATATATTATTTCGGAGGTCTACCAATGATACAGGCTGGCGACTTTAAAAACGGACTTACTTTTGAAATGGATAACGGCGTTTATCAGATTAAAGAATTCCAGCACGTAAAGCCCGGAAAAGGTGCTGCTTTCGTGCGTACGAAGATACAGAACGTCATCACGGGAGCGACGATCGAAAAAACGTTCAATCCCACCGACCGCATGCCTCTGGCTCGCATCGACAGGAAGGATATGACGTATCTTTACAACGACGGCGATCTTTATTATTTCATGGACGTCGAAACGTACGAGCAGATCCCGATCGCCGCCGCCACGGTGGGCGATACTCTCAAATTCGTGAAGGAGAACGAGGTCGTTAAGGTTCTTTCCTTCAAGGATAACGTCTTCGGAATCGAAGCTCCGTTCTTTGTCGAGCTCGAAGTAACCAGTACGGAGCCCGGCTTCAAGGGCGATACCGCCACCGGCGCCACGAAGCCCGCCATCGTCGAGACAGGCGCTCAGGTAAAAGTCCCGCTGTTCATCAATATCGGCGACAGGATCCAGATAGACACGAGAACCGAGGAATATCTCGGAAGAGCCTGACGTCCGTACGGCGGCCGTCATCGCGGGTACGTACGGTACGGATCAACGGAAAGGAGAAGAATTGTTATGGGTTATCTTTCTGAAAGAGTAAATTATATCAAGGGCCTGATGGAGGGCATGCAGTTTGACACCGCCACGAACGAGGGAAAGCTTATAAAGGCGCTCGTCGACGTCGTGGAGGATCTCGCCATTTCGGCGGAGGATCTCGAGAACACGCAGGATCAGATACTTGACGTCATCGACGAATATGAGGAGCGCATCGGCGATATCGAGAGCGATCTTTACGAAGACGGCTACGAGGAGGATATTGACGAGCCTCTCGTATGCCCCGAGTGCGGCGAGGAGATCGATTTCGACGAGCTCGGAATAGACGATACCGTGAAAAGCTTCAAATGCCCCGAGTGCGGAACGAAGATCGATATCGAGTGGCTCGACTGCGACGAAGACGCTGAAGACGCGGAGGACTGATCTGCATTTTGCGTGATTCCGTTTTCGGTTTCCCGGCGGCGGTCCGTTAGACGGGTTGCCGCCTTTTTACTAATGATTAACTAAAAGGGTTGTGCTTTATGAATTTTAATCGAATGTTAAAACCGGTAATCGCGGCGTTTTTGTGTGCGGTGCTGGGTTTTTCTTTATTTGCCTGCAACAACGGGATCGACGTCATCGGAACGGTGGATCCGAACGCGACCGACCGTTTTACGGTAGTGACTCCGTCGCAGGGCGGGGAAACGGAAGCTCCGTCGGAAACTTCGCTTGCCACGGAAACCGCTCCCGGAACCTCCGGCGCCACTGATGTTCCCTCCGGTCAGCCTACCGCCGCACCCACGGAGAAAACGTCCGGTCCCACCGCCGTTCCCACCGCGACACCTGGTCCTGCGGGCTCCATACCGGACAATTCTCCGGTTTACGGAAGCTCCGAAACTGCCAGAATGGTTCCCGTTCCCGGACGCGAGGAGGAGGTTTATTGCGTCACGCTCGACGAGAGCAAGGAATACTGGGATTGTCCCGTAAGCAAGATCGGCCACATTTTCGTTCACAATCTCGTCGCGTTCCCGGAGCTTGATCTCGCGATCAATCCGAAAAGCTCCTGGCACGACTGGAACAACACCACCGTCGAATACGTTCGCCTTCTTGAAAGCGTTTATTCCAAAAATTACGTTCTGATCGACGCTAATTATATTTTCGATTACGTTTACCGCGACGGAAAGCTGATCGCGAATCTGAAGAAAACGGTAAAGCTTCCCAAAGGCAAAACGGGCCTCATCATTTCGTGCGACAACGTATGCTTCCCCGAGAATGAGCACGGTACGGGAAGAATAGACAAGATCGTCGTTTACAACGACCATATCGCGTCATATACGCGTTTCAATGACGGGACCGAGGAATATTCATATGAGCGCGACGTTTGCGACATTACCGAACAGTTCTGCCTGAAGCATCCCGATTTCTCGTTTGCCGGAGCCCGCCTCATGCTCGCGTGCAGCGGCAACGCCGGAATACTCGGCTACAGAACGGACGACCGGTACGCGTCGAAGGGATATGACGTACAGAAGGAAAGAGAAGAAGCCCGCAAGGTCATAAAATATCTGAAGGAGCACGGCTTTTATTTCGGCTGTCACAGCTATGCCCACCTCGATATAACGACGCTGACCGGCGAGAAGCTTGACAGGGAGTTCAACAGCTGGAACACGCAGGTGAAGCCGCTTATCGGTTACACGCCGTTTTACGTTTATCCGTTCGGAACGTGGTGCGAGGCCGATTCGGAGCAATATAAACGGCTCGTGAGCGAAGGCTTCCACGTGATGTACGGAACGAGCATGAACGAGATTCTCGTTAACGGAACGTACAAGCACCGCGACGTGGGAAATATTTACGGCGAACGGTTTATCTATTGCGGAAAAACGCTCATAGCTTACGCGAACAAAGGCGTTTTCGACAAATACGGAGACGCTTACGAGCTGTACGACAACGAGGGAAGATATATTAAATTATATCGCTGAAATGCTGACGTGGACAACGGACTGACGTGGGAAAAACTTGAAAGAGCCGTCGCGGGATGCAGAAACTGCCCGTTATGCAGAGGCAGGCTTCAGACCGTGCTCGGAAGAGGGTCGCGGACGGCTTCGCTGATGTTTGTCGGAGAGGGACCCGGAAGACAGGAGGATGAACAGGGATTGCCCTTTGTCGGCGCCGCCGGACGGCTACTCGACCTTGCGCTCGAATCTCTGTCGTTCGACAGGAATGATTATTATATCGCGAACGTCGTAAAATGCCGTCCTCCCGCGAACAGAACTCCGGAGCCTTCCGAGGCGGAGGCCTGTCTCGGTTTCCTGAGAGCACAGTTCTCGCTCATCAGGCCGTCGGTCATAGTCTGTCTCGGCTCCGTCGCCCACACCAATCTCGTCGCTCCCGGAGAAGGTATAACGAAAGCGAGGGGAAAGTGGGTGCAGAAAAAGGGCGTATGGTTTATGTCCACGTTCCATCCGGCCGCGCTGCTGAGAGACGAGTCGAAGAAAATCCTTTTCTGGCAGGATCTTAAAGCGGCGAAGGAGAAGCTTCTCGAGCTGAAGAAGGAGATGAAGCCGGCGTTATGAATTCAAAAAAGTCGGTCCTCGACGGGATCAACGGAAAATATTCTGCCGACGTCCTGCTTCGCGCCGTGGAGCTGATGCGGTCCGGAGTTATCCCTGATATTCCTCCTGAATTTGTTTTCGGAGACGGAAATGGAGACGAGCCTGTGATGCTCGTCGGAGAAGCCCCGGGAAAGGACGAGGTC
>CADBOE010000106.1 GCA_902796205.1 uncultured Ruminococcus sp.
AGTGAGTATTCCGGCGATGCTTGCACGGGTATTTTCATTGCGGGTCGCGGGTTCGGCCGCATTCTGCTGCTTATGCTGAAAATAATTGTTGACAGCTGCCGTCAGCAAGTGATATCATATACACCGCTGTGCATTTTTGCAGCTATCAGGACGGTCCGCTGGAGTTCATCGCATGAACGTCTGAAGGAAGAGGAGTGAATTAAACGATGGATATTATTAAAGCAGTTGAAGCTGATTATCTTAAAAGCGAGGAGAATACTCCGAAGCTCGCTATCGGTGATTTTGTGCGCGTGCATTTCAAAGTTATCGAGGGTACCAGAGAGAGAATTCAGGTGTTCGAAGGAACCGTCATCGGAATGAGAGGCGAAGGACTCAGAGAATCATTCACGGTAAGACGCGTTTCGTACGGTGTAGGCGTGGAGAGAGTTTTCCCGCTTCATTCTCCGAAGGTTGCAAAGGTCGAGGTCGTTCGCCACGGTAAAGTCAGGAGAGCCAAGCTCTATTACCTGCGCGACAGAGTCGGAAAAGCAGCGAAGATCACCGAAAAGATCTGATTTACGCAGAACGCCCGCAGCACAAAAAGCCGCGGGCTTCTTTTTACAGCCGCCGGCGGAAGGAATGTACTATGACGCTGACCGATCGTGATACTGTTTCCGGCAATGAACGTATGAGAGCCGGAAGGACAGGGGAAAATCTCGCGCTTTGCGAATATGTTGACCGCGGCATGACAGCCGTGGCCGTCAACTGGCGCGCAGGCAACCGCGGTGAGCTGGACGTTGTCGTTTTCGACCCCGCGACCGATACGCTGTGCGTTTGTGAAGTAAAAACGAGAACGGCGTCTTCCGCCCGGAACGGCGCGTTTTCATATCCGTGTGAGAGCGTCGGAAGCAGAAAAATCATGAAGATCAAATATTCTCTTAAGCGCTTTCTGGCGGTCCATCCCGAGTATTCCGAAAAAAATATTCGCTTTGACGTCGCGGAAGTGTATAATATAGGGGGAGCTTACAGCGTCAATATCATCGAAGATGCTTTTTAGCCCCGAAGGAGATAACAATGAGCAAAAAGAGCGATAATAATACAAACGGCGGTCAGCCGGCGTGCGAAGTGGTGCGCGGAACGTCCGTGTGTTCCTGCGGCGGGCAGGCCTTGATGGAAGGCATTCTTATGATCGGTCCGAAGGGAGAGTGTACCGTGGTGCGCGATCCTGAAGGGAAACTGGTGATCAAAGAGAAACGCGCCGATCCGCTGACAAAAAAGAACAAGTTTTTCAAGCTGCCTTTTGTAAGAGGCGTGGTCGGAGTCGTAGATTCGCTTAAACGCGGCATGAACGCCCTTTTTGATTCGGCCGAGATCGCTCTGACGGAGGCTGAAAAGGAAGCCGAGGAAGAGAACAAATCGAAATTCGAGAAATGGATCGAAAACAAGCTCGGCGACAAGGCGATGAGCTTTTTCATGGGAATTTCCGTCGTGCTTGCGGTGGGACTGTCCCTGCTCCTGTTCATGGTGCTGCCTCTGTGGCTGTCTGGTCTGATCCTGCCCGCGGGAACTCCGGGGATAGTCAAAAATCTCGTCGAGGGCCTGATCAGGCTGCTCATTTTCTTCGGATATATGGCCGGAATAGCCGCGATGAAGGATATCAGACGCGTGTACATGTACCACGGCGCCGAACATAAGACTATAACGTGTTTTGAAAGAGGGTATGATCTGACCGTGGAGAACGTCAGAACGTGCATAAGATTCCATCCGCGCTGCGGTACGGCGTTTCTTTTTGTCGTTGTCGCCATAAGCATTCTTGTGACTTCGCTTGTCCCGCGGTTCGGCCCGGAGCTGATAGCGAACGGCTTTTTGCGTTTTCTCGCAAATCTGGGAGTAAGACTCGTGCTTCTGCCCTTCATCATGGGGATCTCTTATGAATTCAACCGTTTCTGCAGCAGACACGAGAACGTGTTCACCAGGATACTGCGCGCTCCGGGACTTTTCATGCAGCGTTTTACTACGCGCGAACCGGACGATTCGATGATAGAGGTCGCGATCGTGGCGCTCGGAAAAGCGCTCGAATATGAAGGAATCGACGTCGATTACGAGCGGTATATTCCTCCGGAGCCTGAAATTGCGACCGGCGGTGACGCTGAAGATTCGGAGGCGGATCCGGCGTGCGGCGCCGGCGAGACGGAGACGGATCCCGTGCGCGCAAACGCGGCGGAGAGCGATGCTGCGGATGTAATTGCAGATAAAACTGCGGACGACGCTGCGGGCGTAATTGCCGACGTTATTGCTGACGAAGCGGCTGACGGCAGCGCGACGGTCCCGGACTGACCGATGAAGCTTTCCGGACTCCGCAAAAAAGTTTACGCCATTGCCGCCGACGCCGGTGATGGCGGTACGGTCACCAGAGCGGAAGCCGATACGGTCATCATGTCGTGTCTCGGCATCGATTTTACGCATATGATCTGCGATCCGGACAGAGAGATCACGGATGAGGACTGCGATGCGATCACGGAAAAAATTTTCCTGGTAAAAAGCGGATGCCCGGTGCAGTATGCGGTCGGAAAGGCGCCTTTTCTCGGAAGATTTTTCACAGTCAGCGACAAGGTGCTGATTCCGCGTCAGGATACTGAAGTTCTTTTTTATGAGGCGGAAGCCCGCGCTATCGCTCTTTCCGCCGCCGGAACGGGACGTCTTAAAATTCTCGATATGTGCACGGGCAGCGGTATATTGGCCGTCAGCCTGGCGCTCGCTTTTCCCGGCGCTGAGGTCACGGCTTCGGATATCTCGGAGGACGCGCTCGCGGTAGCGGCGCGGAACGCAATCGATCTCGGAGCGCGCGGAATCAGATTTGTAAGAAGCGATTGCTTCGGGGATCAGGACGCGTTCGGGGCAGACGGGAAGTTCGATCTGATCGTTTCCAATCCTCCTTACGTTGCTTCCGGAGAGCTGCCCGCTCTTCCGGAAAGCGTGCGGTCGTACGAGCCGGCTATCGCGCTTGCGGGCGGGGAGGACGGTCTTGATTTTTACAGGGGGATCGCGACGGACGGCCGCTCGCATCTGAACGCTGGCGGCTGGTTGTGCTTCGAGATTGGGGACACGCAGGCGCGGGCGGTGAAGGATATTTTATGCTCGCGCGGCTTTTATTCGATTGGCGTCACGCGTGATATTGCAGGCAGGGACAGGGTGGTATGCGGAAAATACGGGTGACCTTCCGCATTGAGTTTTCACCGGGTTTTCGCAACGGGTTTCCTCGCTTGAAAAAATCGCGCGGTAGTTACTGTTCGTTGACATTAAGGTGAATATAATCTATAATGATTTCAAGATGCCGATAAGACCGTGGATTTAAGCACGTCGGTTCAGTTTAGGACTAATCCGTTTCTTTTTTGATAGTTGGAGTAAGGATCAATTTATGAAGCTAATACTCATAACAAATCGAGCGGTATATCGTTAAACGAGACGACCTGATTTATTATAATTACATTAAAACTATTGCCCACGAAATGGGACATGCCTTA
>CADBOE010000107.1 GCA_902796205.1 uncultured Ruminococcus sp.
AAATTCTTCATAATATGCTTTATCCTCGTCTTTGAACACGTTGAAAATCACCCGGTCGATCCGTCCCTCACGTTCAGCCAGCCACCCGCTCACGGTCCCGACGGCAATTTCCGCCGCCCGCCGGTTCGGAAAGCGGAACACGCCGGTTGAAATACAGCAGAAGGCTACGCTGCGAAGGCCGTTTTCGGCGCAGAGGTCGAGCGTATTCCGGTAGCAATCCGCCAGTTCCCATTCAAACGCCTCGGTCAGCGGCCCGTCAACGATCGGCCGACGATATGAACGATCTTCCTCGCCGGCAGGTTATAGCCGTCCGTCAGCAGGGGGAGCGCGGTCGGCTGCTCATAATCACTGCCAAAGCGGAGGCGGAGCTGATTCATCCGCCGGCTGCATTCCTCCCGGAGCTGTATCCCCGCAAAGGTATGAATACAGTTGTCGATGCACGTATGCATCGTCCTCCGGCGTAGGCAGATCTTCGTATTGAACGGAATCGGCCTTGAAAGCTTCAACCAGCGTATCGAGTCTTTGCTCCCGCACAGTTTTCTCATTCATTTAATCGCCTTCGCCCGGTTTCGCGTTCCGCGTCGTAAATGCCTGCTGCGAGAACAATTTTGTACTGTCCGGGCCGGTCTACGGACATTTTCCGCACTTTGAACAGCCGTTGCATGCCAATTGCATTCCGCACGTCAGACAGCGTTCTCCGAAATACGGCTTGTACGTCCGTTCCTCCGGCAGCGGACAACCCAGCTCATCTTTAAGCTTGAAATCGATCGGTTTGCCGCGAAAGCTCATACCGGATTTACGAGCCTGCTCCGTCTGGAGTCTCCCTTCGAGCCTGTAGGTTTTCCCGTCCTTCACAAATCTCCGGCCAGTTCCGCAGAAAACGAAAGTCACGTTATATGCGGCGCATTCATCCCGCAGCGCCCTGACCCATTCGTAACGGCACGGCCGTGCGCCGCCGTAATTCTCTCCGTCGCACAGGACCTGCTCGATCTGACCGGCAGGCAGATATTCCTTGACGGATACAGGGCCGATAAACGGCGCGCACATGATACCCTTATGCCTGAACGGCAGTTCAAGCAGGATCGGAATACGCTCGTCGGCCCGCCGCTGGTTTTCGCAGGTGACGTTGAACATGACGTTTTCCCAGCCGTCGCCCCAATCCCGCGGAAGATGGGCAGCTACTCTTTGCGGACGCTTGGTGAGCAGGAAAAATTTCACGTCCGGCCGTCGGCGAATGATCTCCCACGCCTCGTCCCGCCAGTCGTCGGCCTCCTCGAGAAAGAAGTCGGACGTCATGCAGACGCGAATCATCTCGCCGCTTCTTACCTTATACGACCCGTCGCGTGATTTTGAAAGAGGATAATTGAATCCGGCCTTTGTCCGGTAGATCTCTCCCCCGTCCCTGTCGCGCATGGCGTCGAGGTAATACATATAACAGTTCAGGCAGCCTTCGCTGCACTTCCTGCAGCCGTGCCAGGGATTCCATATATCGTGCAACGAAAATCACCTCTTTTTACATTTCCCGGCTCACATTTCCCCAGCTCACATTTCCCCGGCTCACATTTCACTGCCGCATTTCGCTGCCGGGATTCCCCGGCGTCTGATCCGGCTCCCCGGCTTAAAACGCCGTTGCCCGGAAAAAGGCCATATAGCGTTATTATCCGTATCTGTAATCTTCTATTCCAATATTGCCTTAATGCCCTTCGCGGTTCTCAGCGCGGCGTCTCTGAAATGATTTCCAGGATTCAATTCCACGGTCACGTCAAGACCGATATCTTTATAGTATCCGGCAATGATCCCGGTGTTGTCCCGAACCGTTCTCATGAACGGATTTCTTGTTTTCGCCTCTGTGTCGCCGACAGAAAGGTACAGCTTGCCCGGCTTCTTCATCATCTCATGTGAAAAGACGAACTCCCTGAAGTCCGGAAACCAGAGCGAGCCGGACATGCTTGCCGCGCGGTCAAAGGCTTCGCACCGGTACATTGCGTACAACGCAAAAAGTCCCGCCAGAGAATAGCCCGCAATTCCCGTAAATGCAGGCGTTCCTTTTATCATGCTCGCAGCGTCAGGCAGAATCCGCCCCAGCAGCAGCTCCAGATATGCATCCGCTCCGCCGGTAAAAGGCTTGTCGTTTTCCGAAACCGGCGGGCAATACCACGGGGTCATGTCGTGATCCCAGTTGAGATTTCCGATGACCAGAAGATTGCACTCCGGCGCGTCGATCGACCGCATCGCCTCCATTACGGCCGCCCCGTCTCCGTCGTAACTGTTCAATACCACAAGCGGTCTGTCGGCCTGCCCGCTCCGGTACAGAGCCGCCGTCTTTCTACCGTATTCGGATAGTTCAATTTCTCTCTTTTCCATAAGCGTTCCATAATTGCTCCCTTGACAGATCATGGTACTTTTATTATATTGAGTTAAAAATTTTAATCAAGTACGCAGAAATTGAATACTAAGTTGCGATTTGCCTTCAGAACAATGAAGTAAAAAAGAAGCGGAAACAATGGGAGCATTTGAATTAGTCAAGGCAGCTGCGTAAAATGAGCGTGAAATCAAACAACAGACCGGTAAAGGAGAATTTTGGCATGAATTTTCTTGAACTTGCAAAAAACAGATATTCGGAGCGTCTCTTCGATCCACGGCCGGTTGAACATGAGAAGCTTGACAAGATACCGGAGGCGGGACGGATCGTGCCTACCGCGTGCAATTATCAGCCGCAGCGGTTCTACGTTATGGTCCG
>CADBOE010000108.1 GCA_902796205.1 uncultured Ruminococcus sp.
AATCGAATGAGGATCAGTTTATAATAATCGAAGAGGGTGCCTGATCAATGTTGCGGTTAAATACAGAGCATAAATGGGCAGGCACTACTTAGAAGTATTTATAAAATCATTATCAAAAATCTAACGATTCCCGCGAAAATTTGTTGCATTATTTCTGCGATATTGATTATTATCGCGTTGACTTATCAAATTTTGGTTTTTACTAACGTCATTACTTCAGCAATCCTTCCGGCCGGCCGGAAGGCAGCAAGTTCGCGCTTCTTCTTGATTCTTCTGTTATCCGAATGGCCCGTAATTCTAGTTTCTTTTATATTAGGAAGTATAAATTGAGAAACTATAGTTGGTTTCAAGCATTTTTCGCAAGCCTGTTTTTGTCACTCGGTAATCGTCTGTTTAAACAGTCAAAGAGTGGCTAAAAAATGGTAATAATCATCAGCCCGTCACTGAGGTGACGGTAGCTGAACCGTGCGCGTCTGCCAGTTCCGCCATATCCGCGTCGGCAACTCGTCTTCGAACGAGCGGAAGTGTGGTACTCTTTTTTCATGTGGATGTCAAGGTCTTTTTTGACAGCATTTTTCCGCATGTTTAATTTTTTTCAGACGATTCAAAAAAATATTTTCGCGGAATTTTCACGATATTTTTGACGGTAAAAGCCGCCCGGAAAACATCCGGACGGTTCCCTGACGAACTTACACGCGTCACGAGAAAGTGATGCTGTATATCGTGATGCCGTTGAAATCGCCCATAAAAACGGCAAGGAATACTTCGCCGCTGTAATCGACCCCGGACAGGTCTATTTCCGCCTTCCGGTCGGGAATCCAGAACGCGCCCGCGGCGTTCTCCAGTACCGCTTCGGCGAGCACGTTCGATTTGCGCTTGCGCGTCGCGGCGGATTTGCTGTCTGTTATCGCGAAATAACTGCCCACGTCGCCCAGCATCGCATTCCCGTCAGAGCCGTACTCGATCTCCGCCTTGCCGTACCTGGAAAGATCCATATCTCCGAGCGCAAAAACGGTATTGTAGCTTCTTATCTCCAGCGATGAATCAACGTGCTTGGGGTTGCCTCCGACTCCACGTACTTTTGAAAGATCGACCGCGAATTTCTCGGTCCGGGCAGGGCAATACAGCTCTCCGTCGCTGATATCAAGCGAAAGAAACCGGTTCCCGCAGCGCACTTCGGCATATTCGACCCTCACTTCGTGATATCCCGCGGCCAGCCGGAGCGAACCGGACGAACTCGTTTTTCCGTCCGCCGCCCTGCTTTCGTCGTAAGCGCATTCGGCGACGAGCCTTCCGTCCACGTACAGTCTCGCGCAATCGTCGCACGTCAGAGTGAACGTCACGGCCGCGTCGGCGTCAATCTTTACGTAAGCCCCGTATGCCGCCGCGAAATTCTCCTCGCGTGAAAAATCAAGCGCAGCGGTGACGGCGTCCGCCGCGAACGAAGTCTGCATATTGCCTTCTATCAGTCTGAACACCGGCATCTTGCCGTAGTCCGCCATCAGCTTGTACGTCGTGACGCTGACGCCCTTCTTCATTGAAGAACGCTCCGCTTCGGTAAGCTCCGCCTCCGGCATGTACGTCACGGGCTTTCTGTCCGGAAGCGCGGAAACGGTCTTTTCCTCTCCCGCCGCGTAAGGCACGTCCATCGTCAAGGTATAATTATTTCGTCTCTCCGGCGCGCTGTCGCCCGTGGTAAACCACGCTTCAAGGCTGTAAATATCGGAAACGTTGTCCATCCAGTGGAAATTGACCGTAAAACCATCGCCGGTCAGCCCTAAAAGAGAACGCGGTATCGCGATCATCAGCTCGCCGCCTTCGGCGCGGTACGCAGCGAGTCCGGTCTCCTGCCATACGTTGTCCCTGTACTCGCATACGGCGGTCAGCGATCCGCCGGCAATGCTGTAATTCACCACGTAGTTGTAGCCTTCCCAGCCCGTCGCCTTGTCGTTGTCGGAATCGATAAACAGAAGCATCCAGTTCCTGCCCGATATATCGGTGAGCGGCTCCGCAGTGCGCGCGTACGCGTAAATCATTCCGCCGTCGGCCGTCATGCGCGACTCGACGATATCGTTTCGCCCTGTCTCGTTTACGTATTTGATTTTCCCGGTCGTGTCGGTCGAATCGCGGTCAAGCGTATCTCCGGAAAAATCGGTATATACAGGCAGTATCTCCTGCCACTGCCCGAAGCCGGCGTCAACGTCTACCGTGCGCTTTCCCGTATTCCCGTCCGGGGGAAGCACGCCCTTGAAGCGGCGGATGATCGAACACATTTGATAGAAATAATTATCCGTGAAGCCGCCCTTCATCGGCTCGATGTCGCGGGAAAATTCCGGGTTGAATTCGTCTACGTATCCGGTGTCAGAGTACTTCGGAACTTCAAGCGTGAAATTCTGGGCGATCCATTCGTTCCAGCGGGTGATGAGCATGACCTCGCATTCGGGATTGTTCTCCATCAGCATATTGAACGTGCGTTCAAACGTCAGTCCCTCGCCCATCGTCGGCGTTTCCCAGAACTGGTCCAGGTACTGTTTCCGCGATTTGTCCCAGCTGCGTCCCTCTCCGTAATTCGCGAAGCCGGCCGTACCTATGCCGACGCATTCCGCCTTATCCGGATCGTTCATCCAGCCGTAGCTGTACCCGAAGAACACTCCGCCGTCGACCCAGTACTGCTCGCCGGATCCGACCCACGATTTGCGGAAGGTGAGCTTTTCGGCAAAATCCGCGTCGTCAAGTATCGGAAACGCCCCGTCGTCGGTGCATTTGATGAGAGCAAGAGGTTTTCCGTCCCAGCGGAACCAGAGATCCTTATATTTTTCGTTTTCCATGAACAGACGGTAGAATTTTCCTATATCTCCCCCGCCGTTATCCGTTCCGAAGCACCACGGCACCACGTAAGGGGTCATCTGGCCTTCCTCGCGAAGCCCGATGCACGTGTCGAGCAGCACTTTCATCGCGTCTTCGTAGAGATAACCGTTGGTCATATCTATATAGATGAAGTCAACGCCCGCCATGTCGAAATAGTACATGTCGCGTCTGATCTGCCAGACGTCGTCAGCCTTGTGATATCCCGTTTCCGGCTCGCTCCAGAAGCAGAAGCCCCAGCGCGGCCCGAAGTTCGGCCTTTTCGGATTCATCGCGAGTGATCTGGCAACGTCGACGCTGGCCGCTATGTCAGACGTCCACAGCGAATAGAAAAGGCCCACGTACTTGTTCTCCGCGGGAAGCCCTGTCTCCGCCGACGTCGGAAGCGTCCTGCCGAGCGCGTCCGTCGCAGTTTCGTTATAGTTTTTTATGATGATCTGCGGCGATCTTCCTTTTTCCGTGAGCGCGTGATTGTCGACCGAAGCCGGGGTGAACGTCAGCAGATCGCGGCTTACGGACGGTTCCGTCTCCGCCCCGGTGTTTCCGGATTTCCCCGTGCAGCCCGCGAACGCGATCAACGACGCAAGTAACGCCAGGGCGAACAACGTCTTCACTGTTTTTCCCGATTGCCTTTTTGTCATCGTTATGTCTCCTTCCGGTATCCGGAGATCCGCGCCGCCTCTTGCGCGAGCCCTTGCCTCCGGCACCTCGTATCGCCGCACACCGCCTCCGCTCAGAGTCCGAGCTGACCGGCAGTGATCCGTATGATTTTTTCAGCCGTTTCCCGGTCCTCCGCCTCGCAGAATATTCTGAGAAGCGGCTCCGTTCCGGAAAAACGCACTATGATCCAGCCGCTGCCGAACCGGAATTTCACGCCGTCCATATAATTCGCGGACAATATCTTCTTTCCCGCCGCGGTCAGGTCCGGAACGAACTTTTCGGTGAACAGGATCCGCTTCAGCTCTTCCTTTTTTTGCGCGGAGAAACGCGTGTCGAATTCAGCCATCTCGGCCCTGCCGTATTTCGCATATATTTCGGAAAGCATTTCCGACATTTTCTTCCCGGTCACCGACAGCATCTCGACGAGCAGAGCCGCGGCGAAGATGCCGTCCTTTCCGGGGATATGCCCGCGTATCGTAAGGCCGCCGCTCGATTCGCCGCCGATGAGGGCGTCGTATTTTTCCATTGCCGACGAAATATGCTTGAAGCCGACGGGAACCTCGTGGCAGACGCAGCCGTGATCCTCCGCGATCCTGTCGAGAAGCTCGGTGGTGGCAATGTTGCGCACTGCGTCGCCGCTCCAGCCCTTGTATTCGAGCAAATAATAATAAAGCAGCACCAGAATATTGTTCGGATGTATAAAATGCCCGAGGTCGTCGATTATCCCTATCCGGTCGGCGTCCCCGTCGGTGGCGATCCCGAGATCGTAACCCTGCTCTACCACCATATTTATGAGGCTTGCGAGCGTCTTTTCGGTGGGCGCGGGCAATCTTCCTCCGAACAGCGGGTCGCGCCTGTCGTGGATAAGCTCGACTTCGCATCTCGCGGTCATCAGGATCGTCATGAGCGACGTTCTGCTCACGCCGTACATCGGATCGAGAAGTATTCTGAGATTTCTCGAACGGATGGCGTCCACGTTCACCATTCCGAGGATGCTGTCAATGTATTCGTTCTGTGTGGCGCATTTTCTGATGAGTCCGGCTTCCGTGCCGTCCCGGAAAGGCAGACTCCGGACCTCCGGCTGCCCCGCGGCGATCGCTTCAAGTCTTTTCGTCACGTCCTCGCCCGCGTCTCTGCCGCCTTCAGTGAAGATCTTTATGCCGTTGTAGGACGCCGGATTGTGGCTGGCCGTTATCGCCATGCCGTATTTGGTCCCGAGACGCCTCACGCTGAACATTATGAGGGGGGTGGGAGCGATCCTGTCGATAAAATATACGGGAATGCCGTTGCCGGCAAACACCTCCGCGGCCCATTCGGCAGCGGTTTCCGACAGAAAGCGTCTGTCGTAGCCGATCACGACGCCTCTTCCTTTTTCCGCCTGATTCATGTCCTCCGCCACCGCCTGCGCAAGGAGGCAGATGTTGGATTTTATAAATTCATCTCCGATTATGGCTCTCCAGCCGCCTGTGCCGAATTTTATCATGTGACGCTCCTCCTTTACGGCGGCAATTTTACCACAACCTTTCCGCGGGTGACAATAAATTTTTCGTATTTCCGGTCGGCGCCTGTCTTGCGGCGGACGTCTGACGGCGGGTATCCTCCGGTGCCTGTCTGTCAGTCTGTCTGCTTAAACCGCGGCGGCCTCCGGCCAGCGCAGCTCTACGTCAAAGCATATCGCCGTCCTGTTCCGTCCCTCTATCGCCACCTCGCTGAAGGACGGCACGCAAACGATCTCGGCGCCCGCCGTTACTAGGTCAACGCGGCACACTGCCAGCGCCTTCACCGCCTGATTCGTCGCCGCCGCGCCAACGGCCCTCAGCCTGGCTCTGCCGAACTCGCTGATGATCGTATTGATATATGCGGCAAGCATATGCGGATTCGACGTACTCGACACTCTGATGGTGTCCCCGAAACAATCGCCGTTTTTCTTCTTCTCTGTCATCATTTTCTTTTCCTCCTCTTGCTCTGCCTTCGCGGCACGAAATCTGTGAGCTGATCCTATCACGGCGCCGGTACGCATTGCCAATTATTTCCCGCATTATTTCCCACCCGTTTCCCTTTTTCCCCGCCCGCAATCTCGTGCCAATCCACATAAAAGACGCCAACCTTGAAACAGGGTGCAACCGGGGACAGGGTGCAACCGGGGACAGACCCGCGTTTCGACCCTGTCCCCGCCAAAGATGCAACGGGGGACAGACCTCTGTTTCGACCCTGTCCCCGCCGAGGGTGCAACCGGGGACAGACCTCTGTTTCCACCCTGTCCCCGCTGAGGGTGCAACGGGGGACAGACCCGCGTTTCCGCTCACCTCCTCAGAGTATAATTTTAGTGGGCGGAGGATCCGGTCAAAAAAAGAAAGAGGCCGAAGCCTCTTCAAAATCATACAGCAAAAGCTTA
>CADBOE010000109.1 GCA_902796205.1 uncultured Ruminococcus sp.
AAATATTGCTTTATCATTTGTATCACCCGTATGAAGGATATACATTATTGCAGTTCCTTTGTCAAATTTTTCATGCGTGAGCCCTGGCCATTACCCCCGATAATGTTGAAAAAATGCGTCCGCGCGTATATAATATGTGTCGGCATTCCTGCGGCGCGCTGCGTCCGGCGGAATTTACGAAGGGAGATAAAGCATGACAGGGAACCAAAGCGGAAATAATGTGGCCAGGCTCACCGGTACGGTGGATTCGGAGCCGGTATTCAGCCATGAGGTCTACGGAGAAGGCTTTTACGTATTCATTGTCCGGACGAGAAGGCTCAGCGAAAGCTTTGACCTTATTCCTGTCACCGTTTCCGACAGGCTTGCCGAGATCGGCGAATTGAAAATCGGCAGATTCGTCTCGGTTGAGGGCCAGTTCAGATCGTATAATTCCGTACTCGGCGGAGGACAGGTGAAATTGACGCTGACGCTGTTTTCTCAGGACATTTCCTTCCCTGAAACAGTTCCGGAGACGGACACGGACGTTGTTGAGATGAACGGTTTTATATGCAAGCCTCCCGTTTACCGCACGACGCCCTTCAATCGCGAAATATCCGATTTTCTGCTTGCGGTTAACCGCTCCTACAACAAATCCGATTATCTTCCGTGCATATGCTGGGGCCGGAACGCCAGATTCTGCGGAAAACGCAAGGTGGGCGACCACGTTAAGGTCATCGGAAGGATGCAAAGCAGGAATTATCAGAAAAAATTTCCGGACGGGACCGTGGCCGAAAGGACGGCTTACGAGGTTTCCGTCTCGAAAATAGAGCTGATCGAAAACGAGACTGCCGGCGCCGGAAACGCCGCGGGCGAAGCAGATCGTAACGATGCCGGAGTATTGAAAAATGCGGGAACGTACGCAGGCGCCGGAAACGATGCCGAATAAGGACGGAATTCAGATGGACGAGAAGCAGATCGACGCAACCGTGATGAACGAAAAGCAGACCGACGTGACACGAACGGCCGGAACACTGACGGACGGGACATTGACGGACGGGACCCGGACGGCCGAAAACGGAGTGGACGAAAATGAATTGACCGGAACCCCGGCTGGCGAAGCCGGCCTCTCCGGAAAAAGCCCGAAAACGGGCTTCGCCGGAGTCCTCATTCTCTTCCTCAAGGGAATAGTTGTAGGACTGGCGAACATCATACCCGGAGTGAGCGGCGGAACGATCGCGGTCGTCACGGGCATATTCGACCCTCTTATAGAAGCGCTGAACACGCTGTTCAAAAAATTCGTCAAAAATCTTAAATTCCTGCTTCCGGTCCTGCTCGGCATCGCCGTCGGAGTCGTCGCGTTCAGCAAGCTGATCGGATTTACACTTGAGCGCTTTCCGTTCCAGACGGGCATGTTTTTCGTCGGCCTGGTGATCGGATCCGTGCCGCTCATCCTTAAAAAAGCGGGCGAGGGAGGCGCGTTCCGCGGCGTCTATCTGATACCGTTCGTTATCTGCTGCGCGGCTGTTGCCGCTCTCGCGGTAGTGCAGACTTATTTCACTCCCGGATCGGCCGCCGTCGCCGCCGGCCAGCTTCCCGAACCGGGCTTCGGAATGGTTGTAAAACTGTTTTTGGGCGGCGTCGTGAGCGCCGGGGCGATGGTCGTGCCGGGCGTAAGCGGCTCACTCGTGCTTATGCTTCTCGGGCTCTACGACGATATGCTGGCGATCATTTCCGGACTCACCCACCTCAGCGATATGAGCACGGTCCTCAGGGCGGCTCTCTGCGCCCTGCCGCTCGGCATCGGGATAATAGTCGGCATTTTCACGATCGCAAGGATCATCAGCCTGCTCTTCAAAAAATTCAGAAAAGGCACGTATTACGGCATACTCGGATTGCTTGCCGGGTCGGTAATGGCGCTGCTGATCAATCTCCGGCTGACTTCCATCGCCTATACGGTGCCCGGCGTGCTCGTCGCCGTAATTATTCTCGCGGCCGGCATCGCCGCATCGTATTTTACGTCAAAGCTTTGACGCACACGCTCCGACCGCGGACTTCTCCGGCGGAGACGAATGATGATTCCGCGGCGGAATATATCGGGAGCTGATATCAAAGATGAACGTTAACAACGTTAACAACGTCAACAACGTCTGCAACGTCAACAACGTCTGCAACGTCAACAACGTCTGCAACGGCAATAACGGACGGAACGGCAATAAATCCTGGAAAAAGTTTTTTGCCGCGCTCGGCATTTCCGCGGCTTTTCTCGTCGGTTATTTCGTTATGCAGATACTCGTCACGTTCGTTTCGTCAATGCTGATCTCTATCTCCGAATCATTCAAAACTATCTTCAGCATCTCCGGAGGCGCGCCGGACGGGAACGAAACCGATTATTCGGACGTGGCGTCTGAGGTTACGCACAGACTCATGAAAAACATGCCGTGGATATTGATCGTAAGCGCCCTCATAACTGTCGGGATAATCCTTCTGATCGTATTGATCATGAAAAAAAGCGGCAGATGGGACATGTACAAAATATTGAGATCACCGCAGAAAGGCTTCAGAGCTGCCGGCGTAGGGATCTTATGCTTCCTGGGCGGTCTTGTCTTCAACCTCGGCTTTTCAGGCCTGCTCGAGCTGCTGCCCGTGCCGCAGAGCTGGCTCGACGCGAACAACGAAAGCGTCGGAGCGATCATGGGCGGCAACATCATCGCGGTCATTCTCGCGACGTCCGTCATGGCTCCGATAGTGGAAGAGCTTTTGTTCCGCGGCATTTTCTACAATTCGATACGAAAGACTCTGCCGGCCGGTGAAAAGCTGTCCGTGATCGTATGCGGACTGCTTGTTTCCGTCGTTTTCGGCATCTATCACGGCAATATCCTGCAGGCCATCTATTGCTGCATTTTTTCCTTCGTTCTCGTGGCGATACAGGAAAGGACCGGCACCGTCTGGTGGCCGATCCTCGCGCACGCCGGCTTCAACAGCTCCTGGCTGATCGCATTCGTGCCTTCCGCCGAAAAGCTCTATCAGGATCCGTCGGCAGCCGCCCTTATATTCCTGCCCGTATCAGTTATTGTTTTCGCCGCCGCTCTTTTTCTTGGAAAAAACAACGAGAAATACGCAGCAGACAGCAATAGCCAGAGCGACGGCGGCACATACCGCGATTATTTCACGAACGTCTGATTTTCCGTCCTCTGCCTGACTGCTTCCGCCCGGGGAAGGCGAGGGAAGGGATGACGGATCCACTTCCGCGCCGGAATCTATATTGACCGTAATTACCTGTGTGTATATTGTGAATCCGGTGAACAGATCCGGCTCCGCGTCCGGGACGGTGGAGGCGGCGTATCTGTACATCAGCCGGACGCGCCCGTCCTTCAATGCTTTTAACGTATTTCCTTCGACGCTGACGAGATCCGCTCCTTCGATTATCACGGGCTCCGGCACCGCTCCTGCCTTGCCGTTCGTATAGGCTGCGCCTGATTCGGCGGTTCCGAGCCTGTCAAGAACTACCGGGAAAAAGGTGATCGAATCCTTCCCGGGCTCCGTCGGATTAAGCGTATATTCTGTTTTTTCACCCACGTCTATCTTCGTCGGTATATGCGAAGCGACGCCGCTGTGATCGGTCGTAATGCCCCCGGCGCCGAGCAGGTACGCGTCCGCGGTGTTCGAGCTGTTGTAGGTCCACGGCCACGAGGTAATGCCTCTGTACATCAGCGCCCTGATCAGCTTCGTGTCATATACCCCGCTCGCGTTGAACGTCGCGTTCTCGCGGCCGATAGTATCTATTACGCTTTTTACGACGTTTTCGTATGACGTTCCGGACGGAGTACCCATCAGCCTGCCGACGGACATGCCCGGAAGAGCCTTCTGAAACGCCGTGACCTGCGAGTTCAGGAAAGATATCATGCAGCACCTGTCTTCGAGGCCGAATCGCCTGACGGTTTCCGCGACCTTTTCGGAGATGCCTCCGGCTTCTTCTTTTATCTCTATGAAAAACATCACGTCGTCGTCCTTCAGAGCCTCGAAAAACTCATCGAGCGACGGCAGCCTGACTTTCGGATATTTTTTGAACGTTCCGTATCCGGACGAGCGGAGAACGGATACGCCGTCGAGCTCCGCCGCGGTGTGGCTGTTCACGCTGCCCTTTCCGGAGGTAAGCGAGCTGAGGTCCGGATCGTGGTAAATATATATTTTTCCGTCGGAGGAAAGTCTCACGTCGAGCTCGATGCAGTCCGCTCCGGCGGCGACGGCCTCCTTCGCGCTTTCGACCGAATTCTCCGGAGCGGCCGACGGCAGACCCCTGTGGCCTATTATCATCGGATTCCTTACGAGGACGGCAATATCTTTATCGTACAGTCCGTAAGCGGATATCAGTTCGCCGGGCGTGTCGGTCACGATCCCGTTGGCCCCGCTCTGGATCGCGTCGTGAAGCATCGCGGGCTCGTTCGCGGTCTCGCGGACCCATACTGTGATGAGCCTGTGCTGCAGATATTCCACGTTTTCTTTCGTCGCGACGTCGCCGGATATCAGCACCGTTTTTGCCAGGTGGGAATTCGCCGTCCGGATCATTCCGTCAAGCCTTTCTTTGCCGGCGGCGCCGGAACCGACCGACGAGAAATCGATTATCCCGCCGACCTTCGTCCTGTCCGATCGCACTTTTTCGACAAGCTCCGGCAGGTGCGACATAACCATGCAGTCGACGAATCGCGAGTTTTTCAGATATTCCGTCAAAGCTCCGGCAGCCGCTTCGGAACGCACGTAAAACACCGGCAGCATATTGCGGAAGACCTTCTCGTTCACGCCTTCGATCGGCCCGATCAGCGTCTGGCCGTCGGAGCTGACTATCATCCCGGAATCATTTACGTAAAGAATGACTGACTCCGGTCTGTGGGGAAGCGCAGCGAAGCTTTCGATGTCGGACATCGAACCGGCCTCCGCCACAGTCGCGGCCGCGGATATGACGCTCGTTTTGAGAAAGTCGTGAGACATATACCTGTCGTTCACGTAGCCTTCGGCGTTTTCCTCGAAAGAGCATTCGGACACTTTTACGTTGTCCACGGAAATGACTGAAAAGTTTGCCTGTATGGCGACGCCGCCCGTCGCGAAGCTTTTTCGCAATCCGGCCGGAGCATCGGTCTGGATCACGAGCTCTCCGTCGACGTATTCGAATACCCTGTCTCCGGAGATGCTGATCCTGACGCGCGTTTCCCTGTTCAGCCCGAGGTCTTTTGAAGCGGCCGCCGTATTCATGACGTTCCACGCGCCGGGCGACCTGACGGCGAATTCGACGCCGTTCGAGGCGGTCGTTCTGCGCCTTACGCACATATGATAATAATTCTCGTCGCTCTCCTGCTGGCGGACGACGAGCGACATCCAGCGGCTCTCGTCCCTCGACGACAGAAACGTCACGTCGGCCTCCACCGTATAATCGCCGTATCCTGAGAGCGATTCGGGCAGGAGCACCTTTCCGAGTTCCACTCCGGAGGCGTCGATGATGAGCTTTCCGTCCCTGACGAAAGCGCTCCCGCCGTTTTTCAGCATATTGCCGACCGTCCAGCCGTCCGGCAGCTCTCCGTCGGGAGTGTCGTCGAAATTCTCGCTCAGTATTTCTTTCCCCGTGACCATTTCGGCGCGGGCAACGCTGTTTCCGCCGCCTGACGGTCCGGGCGGCGCAATGAGCAGGGCGGCGCAGACAACGGGCGCCGACAGGCGAAGTATGATTTTCCGAAATTTTCCAGACAGCATCGTTACGTTCCTCCGGAATCATTATTACTGCCTGTAGAATAGCATTTTCAGCCGGAGATTGTCAACGAACACCGGATGTGTTATTATTCACGCATCATACCGGAAAAAAGAAGGAGGTCTTTTTTATGACTGAAAAACATCGTATTATCATTGACACGGACACGGGCGGAGACGATGCCGCCGCTCTTATTTTAGCCGCCAGAAGCGACAACGTATTGATAGAGGGCGTTACCGTCGCAGCGGGCAACGTCTGTCTCGAGCAGGCGGTGAAAAACGCTCTCGCCGCAATCGAGGAAGCCGGACTCAAGGTCAAGGTATATCCCGGGGCTGTTACACCCGTTTCCGGAGAGGAGCGCGAAACGTTCAGCGTTTACGGAAAAGACGGAATGGGAGACGCCGGGATCGTACATCCGAAGGGTAAGGCCGAAAAGGAGCACGCCGTCGATTACATATTGAGGACGGTAAAAGCCAACCCGGGCGAGATTGAGATCTTCTGCCTCGGCCCTGTCACGAACGTCGCGATGGCTATCCGCAAGGACAGAAAAACGATGAAAAAGGTGAAACGCATCTGGTCAATGGGAACGGCAGGCTTCGGCCCCGGAAACGCCACGCCCGTCGCCGAATTCAACGTTTACAAGGACGCCGAGGCGTACAGGATCATGCTGGAGCTCGGAGTTCCGGTCACCGTCATCGGGCTCGACATGGACGACGAGCCGACGTGGGTCAGCGAAGCGCAGTGGAAGGAAATGGGAAAAGGCAGCAGGCTTCAGGTATTCATTCACAAGGCGACCGGAAAGCTGCTTGAATTCAAACAGGGGAACGGCATCAACGCGCTCGATCTCCCCGACGCGGTCGCGATGGCCTGCCTCGTCTGGCCCGATTTCGTCACCGGCACCGCAAAATGCTACGGAAGCTGCATAACGGCGAAGGGCGAGACTCACGGCATGGTTATTTTCTACAAGGAAGGATTCACGTACGATTCGATGCCAATTATCGGCGAGGCCAACGTCACGGTCGTTACCAAAGCGAAAAAGCGTATTTTCGTTAAAAGGCTGAATCAGATCCTTGCAGATTGATTTCAGTGAGGTGAACGGGATGGATTATCAGCTTGGAGAACGCTATAAAAAACTTGTCCTGCTTCATTCGAACGATATGCACGGCGATTTTATGGCGCAGTCGGTGGACGAAAGTCTCGTCGGCGGCGTCGCCATGCTGTCGGGCTACATAAACAAAGTGAAGGAGGAGGAAAAGAATACTCTTTACTGCATTGCCGGCGATATGTTCAGAGGCTCGGTGATCGATTCCGAATACAGGGGACTGTCGACGATCGAGATTATGAACATGTTGTCCCCGGACGTTGTGACGCTCGGAAACCACGAGGTGGATTACGGCGTCGCGCATCTGCTTTTCCTCGAAAAATGCGCCGTTTTCCCGATCATAAACGCGAACCTTCACATCAAAACGAACAACGCGCGGCTGTTCGATCCGTATCTGATCAAGGAGATAGACGGCATGAAAATACTGTTTATCGGAGTCCTGACGGAGCAGGTCATCGCGCAGACGAAGAACGACGGGCTCGTCGGCACTTTCGTGAACATAAGCGAAGCGGCTTACGAGATCGGACGCATCTGCAACGCGCACAACGCTCTCGATATCGACTTCACGGTGCTGCTCACGCATATCGGATTCGAGGAGGACAAAAAGCTGGCTGCCATGCTCGATCCGGCGTGGGGCGTCGACGTGATCATAGGCGGGCACTCACATACGTTCATCAGTGAGCCGGCGGTCGTTAACGGTATTCCGATCGTACAGGCGGGCACCGGAACGGATCTGATCGGAAGATTTGACGTCATAGTCGATACGGACACGAATTCGATCGCCGATTTCAAATGGCAGAGCATTCCGATAAACGCCGGAAACTGCCCCGTGGACGAGGATATCGCGAAGCTGATAGGCAGCTACAAGAGCCGCACCGACGCGAAGTACGGCCGGGTCGTGACGAGATTCAACCGGAAGCTCACGCATCCGTGCCGGACTCAGGAGACGGAGCTCGGAGATCTGATTGCGGACGCGCTTAAATTCAGTCTCGGTCTCGATATAATGCTGCTCGGCTCGGGGAGCATAAGGACGGAGGAGATGGGACCGATAGTGATGCTCGGAAACCTGACCGAGTCTTTTCCGTACGACGACGCCGTTTTTATGGTGAAGGTGACGGGCGCGCAGCTCAAACAGATGGTAAAGCATACGGTCCGCGACGAAGTATGGGCCGGCGCGCATTCGGAATTCTATCAATATTCCGAAGGACTTCATATGGTCTACTCGAGGGAGGACCGTGAATTCAGGGAATTCACGTTTGACGGACAGGAAGTGGACGACAACCGCCTTTTCTCCGTGGGGCTTCAGCTGTATCATTACAACAACATGGAAAATTCGTTCGGCATAAAGCCGGAGGAATTGCTGAAGAACGCTCCGAGAAGGACTGTTTCCACGTCGTCGAGGCAGGTCATAGAGGAATATCTGTCCGAGCACCAGCACCTCGACATTACCGCCGGCGACAGGCTCGTTATTTTATGAGGCGGACGTACGCTTCGGCGCCTTTGATGCCGTCAATGGCGGCAGACGTTATTCCTCCGGCGTAGCCGGCGCCTTCTCCGAGAGGGTAAAGGCCGCGCACGGAAATACTTTCCATGGTATCCGGATCGCGTATGACGCGTACCGGCGACGAAGATCTGGTCTCCGGACCGGTCAGGATTGCCTTCGCGTTCGCGAATCCGGATATTTTTTCGTTAAATTCTACGATCCCGCCGAGAATGGCGCGGATTATTCCGGGGGAATACAGAGAGGTGAGGTCGGCTTCCGCCGACGCGCCCTTCAGCGCGCTTCCGAAGCCGTCGAAAAGTCCGGATATCTCGAGGGTGTTCCCGGAAGCGGGCAATCCTCCGGAGCATCCGTACCTCGCCGCGGCGGAAAGCGCGAATTCCTCCGCCGTCTGCGAAGGCAGCTTTCCGCTTCCGCCTGTCAGAGCGAAGGCTTTCCTTTCCGTGTCGCGCTGAAAATAAATTCCGGCGAGCGGGTCTCCCGGAAAACGTTCCCATTCCGTATAGTCGTTAGGGCCGACTCCGGAAAGGACGGCGCTGTTCGCGTTCGTTCCGTCCCTTTTGCCGTAGCTCATTCCGTTGGTGACGAGACCGCCCGGCTCGGAAGAGGCATTTATAACGTAGCCGCCGGGGCACATGCAGAACGTGAAAGCGCTGCGCCCGTCCGAAAAGTGGTGCGCTAACTTGTACGAAGCCGGGAAGTGGGCCGCGAGCAGGCCGGAATAAGCGCCGTATTGACGACGGTTGATCAGCTCCTGGGGATGTTCGGCGCGGAATCCGACGGCCGAAGGCTTTCTCTCGAGGGCGATCTTTTCGTCGAAAAGCATCTCGAACGTATCGCGTGCGCTGTGGCCCGTGGCGAGGAACAAGGCGTCGGCGGGTATTACCGTCGCTGCCCCTCCGGAAACGCATATTGCAGCGGCGATCCGTCCGTTCACGCGTTCGATGCCCGAGAGCTTCGTCCTGAATCTGATCTCTCCGCCGAGCCTGATTATTTCGAGGCGCATATTTTTCACGACGTTACGTATGACGTCCGTGCCGAGGTGCGGGTGAGGGTCGATCAATATGCCGGCGGGAGCTCCGAATTCGCAGAACGTTTCGAGCACACGGCGGCCGGCGGTATTCCTGTCCCTCACGAGCGTGGTCAGCTTTCCGTCGGAAAAAGCTCCGGCGCCGCCTTCGCCGAACTGGACGTTGCTTTCCGGATCCGGCGCGCCGCCTTTCCAGAACAGATCGGTCGCCCGGGCTCTTGATTCGACCGGATCGCCTCTTTCGAGAACGACGGGCGAGAGTCCGGCGCGTGCGAGAAGGAGGGCGCAGAATATTCCGGCCGGGCCGAAGCCTGCGACGAC
>CADBOE010000110.1 GCA_902796205.1 uncultured Ruminococcus sp.
CGCACCTTTAGCTCAGCTGGTAGAGCAACTGACTCTTAATCAGTGGGCCCAGGGTTCGAGTCCCTGAAGGTGCACTCAAAAAAAGCAGTTCCAATGGAGCTGCTTTTTACATTTCCCTCGGAACCGGAGCGGGGCGTCAGCGCAAAAAGCCATTGTCCCGCCAAAACTCCTCAATGCTTCTCAATGATTCTCTATATTCCGTCAATACTCCTTCAGCGCTATTACGGCCTGATCCCAGTCCATGACCGCGTCGGCGATCTTCTCCGACGGTGTCGCGGGATAAAGCGAAGTATCAAATTGATAATAATAATTAAAGCCCTCCTCCAGACCGAAGGCGAGCATCTCGCTGTCAGTCCTCAGAAACGCGAACCAGTATTTATTTCTTTTTTCAGACCGCGGCGTCGCGTCGATATGATACCAGCGTCCGTCCACTTTAACAAGGCTCCAGTAATGCCTTGAAACGCTCTCGTCGTCGCGCTTTCTTACAACATCGACCGTCTCGAAGCCCGCCTCCTCCATGAACGCTTTCATTGCCGAATAAAACGTGAAGCAGTCGCCGGTCCCCTCTTCAAGACCGCGGATCGACTCGCGGACGTAGCTGCTCTTATCCGAATGGCTCACGTATTCAATATTGGTCATCACGTATTCCCATATCGTGAACAGCTTCCTGACGTCTGACATTTCGCCGGTCAGATGCTCGGCGACGAGACGGCGGTATTTGTAATGCATTGCCTCTTCGCTGTATTTTTTGGCCTCCGTCTGAAGCTCGTCGGGATCGCGGACAATGATCGTAGACTCGACGCGGGAAACGTTGCCCGCGCTGTCCGTCGCGGTATAAATCACCTTGTACGTTCCGGGCGTGCGGAGATCCACTCCGCTGCTGTCAATTTCTACTGACACATTTTCGCCGCTGTCGTCACTGACGGATAGACCGCTTCTGTACGCGACCGTCTCCCCCGCGTATATCTCGCGCACTCCGGGAACGATTATCACCGGCGGGACGGTGTCGGCAGGCCCGGGAGTCTGCGTCGGCGCGGCCGTTTCGCGTTCCGACCCGCCCGCAACAACGATCTTCACATTGTATATTATCCCGCCGCAGGAAATCACGGCGGGGTATTCGCCGGGTGCGGACGTATCGATCAACGCCACCGCCGTCATATAATACGTGCTGTCGACAAATCCTTCCATTCCCGGCTTCAGAAACGCCGAAGCAGGCGGAATGTTCTCCCCAGCTCCGACGCTGATCGAGTCTGCCAGCGGCTGCTGCGGGTCCTCTCCGGAGTCCGTCCCGTGCCCGTACGGCGTAACGCCCGAGACCGTCCTGCCCGTATCGCCGCCGGCGTTTTTCCCGGATACTATAACAAGTATGACGATCAGCAAAACTATAATTACCGCCGCCAGCACGGCCGCGATCTTATAATATTTCAGCGACTGTCTGCCCGCACCGCCCCTGCCGGAGCAGCTCGTTTCCGAACCGGCCGTTCTCGAATCGTTCATTCTTGAATCGTTCATTCTTGAATCGTTCATTGTATTCCCCCGACGTGACTTTCATATGCATTTTCGCCGACGTATCTGACGTTTCCTCCGGCCATACGGACCGCGGTCGCCGCAGCGAATACCGCCGGATCGAGCCACGGCGCGTTGATACCGTATAAATGGAAGGCAATCGGCAGCTCGGTGCATCCGAGAATGATCGCCTCCGCCCCGTCCTCCGTCAGCCGCGTTGCCGCGCGCCTGAAGCCCGAAGGGTCAACGTCCGTGCCGCCGGCTTTGATCCCGTCGTATATCATTTCAGTCACGGCGCGTTGTCCCTCGTCATCGGGAAGTGCGACGTCAACGCCCGCAGCGCGCAGCTCCTTTTCGTACACTCCCGAAAGCACGGTCCCTTCCGTTGCCATCAGCCCGACCTTCCGGAAACCGAGCCGGGCCGCGCCGAGAGCCGTTTCGCGTGGCATATGTATAAGCGGCACGCTGATCTCCGGAACAATCCTGTCGTAAAAAAAATAAGCCGTATTGCATCCCATCAGCAATATTTCAGCTCCCGCCCCGATGAGCCGCCGCGCGCCGCCAACGATCTCCGGAACCGGGTCCTCGCCTCCGCGGAGTATCGCTTCAACTCTGTCCGGTATTCCGGGATTGCAGTCAATAAGCATAGGGATGTGCTCGCTGTCTTTCGAAGCGTCCGTCATGCGGATTATTTTTTCGAAAAAATCGCACGTCGCCAACGGTCCCATTCCGCCTATTATGCCGATGGTCCTGTATTTTCCGTTGCGCGAACGCAGTTTATTGTCTTTCATATCGTATGCC
>CADBOE010000111.1 GCA_902796205.1 uncultured Ruminococcus sp.
AAGAGATTATTGGAGTTTTTAAGAGATATTTTAAGATATTACAAGAGGATGCCTCCGAAAAATCTAGTGCTCAAGTCTAAAGACGGGGGGCCGTTGCCTAAACCGCCCGAAAGTGCTAAAATATGCCGGAAATCTTTCCACGAGGAGATGTTCACATGCGCAGGACAGCGATTAAAGAATTATTTGAACGTAACAAAGCAGGCGACGGATCGCTCGGCGGCCGCCGGGTCACCGTATGCGGCTGGGCCCGCACGGTACGCGCCTCGAACGCGATCGGCTTCATCGAACTAAACGACGGCAGCTATTTCACGTCGCTCCAGGTCGTATTCGAAAGCGGAAAGCTTGAGAATTACGCGGAGATAGCCTCGCTCAACGTCGGCTCGGCCGTATGCGTTACAGGCGAGATCGTTCTTACGCCCGAAATGAAGCAGCCTTTCGAGATCCACGCTTCGGAGATCCGTGTGGAAGGCGCGTCCACGCCCGATTATCCGCTTCAGAAGAAGAAGCATTCGCTCGAATATCTGCGTACGATCGCTCATCTGCGCGCACGCACGAATACGTTTTCCGCGGCGTTCCGCATCCGCAGCGCCGCCGCTTATTCGATACATAAATTTTTTTATTATTGCGGATTCGTTTACGCGCATACGCCGATCATTTCCTGCTCCGACGCGGAGGGCGCCGGCGAAATGTTCCAGGTGACCACGATTGCTCCCGACTCCGTGAAGGGACCCGTCGACTACGCAGACGACTTTTTCGGAAAAAAAGCGTATCTTACAGTTTCGGGCCAGCTTCAGGGCGAGGCGATGGCAATGGCGTTCGGAAACATATACACGTTCGGTCCCACGTTCCGCGCCGAGCGTTCGTACACCCAGCGTCACGCGGCCGAATTCTGGATGATAGAGCCGGAGATCGCCTTCGCGGACCTTCACGACGATATGGAGCTGGCGGAGGCAATGATCAAGGCGGTCCTCGGAGATATTCTCGACGGATATATGCCCGAGCTCGAATTTCTCAACAAATTCTACGACAACGGTCTCATAGAGCGCCTGCGGTTCGTAAAGGACTCGCCCTTCGCGCGCGTCACATATACGGAAGCCGTGGAGATCCTCGGGAAGGTCAACGACAGATTCGAATATAAGGTTCACTGGGGTTCCGATCTTCAGACGGAACACGAACGTTATCTGACCGAGGAGGTTTTCAAGCGTCCTTTGTTCGTGACAGATTATCCCAAGGAGATAAAAGCGTTCTATATGAGGCTGAACGACGACGGAAAAACCGTCGCCGCCATGGACTGCCTGGTGCCCGGCATCGGCGAGATCATCGGCGGAAGCCAGCGCGAGGAGCGCCTCGACGTGCTCGAAGCGAGGATCAGGGAGCTCGGGCTTGATCCGGCTTCGTACGACTGGTATATGGACCTGCGCAGATACGGCGGAACTCACCACGCGGGCTTCGGTCTCGGGTTCGAGCGTCTCATCATGTATCTTACGGGCATATCGAACATCCGGGACGTACTTCCGTTCCCCAGGACTACCGGCTCGGCGCTGTTCTGACCGTCAGCTTTATTCTCGCGGCGCCGCTGATCGCGAACGGAAACAGATGTGAAGCGGACATAGGCCGCAACCGCCGCATAAGCCGTACGAATGCAATTTTGACATTTTATCAAAAGGCTGATAAAATAAAAGACGCTGCAGGCTCCGCGCAGATATGCCGGGCCGGACAGAAATGACAGGATCGAGGAGAGTATTATGGGAACTATAATCAATACCAAAGATGGCAGAACCGCTCGCAATTTCGTATTGAGGTCCAAAGAAGCTTTTTCCGAAAAGATTCCGCGCAATACGGTAAAAGATATTGACATTTCCGAATGCGTTCGCGTCGAGGATTATACCGAAGCCGTAAGGATCGCGGTCACAGGTTCTGTCGAGACCACGTCTCCGACGGGCAAGACGAAGACGTACCGTTACCAGGCGTCCGTGGACGTAAACGGAAAAGAAGCGTCTTTCGCGTCTCTTGAAGTGACGCCTCTCGAAGGATAAGCCCCGGAAGCCCTGCGGCGCCGCGCCGGATATTGTACGCCGGACCGTTTCGGTCCGGCTGTTTTTTTATGAATTCAACGCTCTCCCCGTAAGATCGTATTCTTCTGCTATAAGCAGCTCCACGTTCACGAAATCTCCCGCCGCGAGAGGCTCGTCCGACGTAAAAAAGATCTTTCCGTCGGAATCCGGCGCCTCGGCGTACGAACGTCCTTCGTAAAAGATGCCGTCTTCGCTCACACCTTCCGTCAGTACCCTGACGACGCTGCCAACTCTCGTCCTGTTTTTTTCAAAAGAAATCTCTCCGGCAAGCGAATAGAGCCTTTCATATCTCTCACGCTTGATTTCCTCCGGTATCTGTCCGCGCAGCCGCGCCGCAGGCGTCCCCTCTTCGGGCGAATACGTGAAGACCCCGACCCTGTCGAATTTATACTCTCCGACAAATTGCATAAGCTCGCCGAAAGCTTCTTCGGTTTCACCGGGAAACCCGACTATGAACGAGGTTCTCAATATGCAGTCCGGCATGGCGGCGCGAAGTTTCGATATCACTGATCTTATATGCTCCGGACTGCCGCGCCGGCCCATTCTTCTGAGTATCGCAGCGTTTATATGCTGAAGCGGAAGATCGATATAATGAGCGAATTTACTGAGCGAGGCGAGTTCCGATATCAGCTTGTCGTCGAACTCCTCCGGATACGTGTACAGCACCCGCACGGACTCTATGCCGTCAACCGCCTCGATCTCTTTCAGCAGCTCCGCGAGCATCGGTTTTCCGTAAATATCCCTGCCGTATCTGGTAGTGTCCTGGGCAATTACGTTCAGCTCCTTCACACCGGCCGAAGCAAGCCGGGCCGCCTCGGCGGCGATATCTTCCAGCCTTCTCGAACGCATGGGTCCGCGTATGCCGGGGATGGCGCAGAACGTGCATCTGTTGTCACAGCCCTCCGCGATCTTCAGATAAGCGCTGCCCTCCGGAGTCGAAAGTCTCCGCGGGCCGTTCATATACAATGCCGAAAAAGCGCCGCCAACTTCGACAGCGGGACGCTCCGGCCCGTTCTCAAGTATGCCGTCGATCACTTTCACGATGGTTCCGACGTTATTTATCCCCACTATCGCGTCGACCTCGGGAAGCTCTCTTCTGATATCTTCGGAATAGCGTTCGGCAAGACATCCGGTCACTACGAGCGCCCTGCACCCGCTTTTCTTATACTCTGCCATTTCGAGAATGGTATTTATAGCTTCCTCTTTCGCGCTTTCAATAAAAGCGCAGGTGTTTACAAGTATCACGTCGGCTTCTTCCGCGCTTCCGCACGTTTCATATCCCGCTTCGCCGAGCAGCCCGAGCATCAGCTCCGTGTCAACGAGATTTTTGGCGCAGCCGAGCGATATAACACCTATTTTCGCTTTACATTCAGACAACAATATCACTCCGTATCCGCACCCGGAACGTACCTGCGCAAAGCGCGCATCGCCGTCCCGGCGTCAAATCCTCTCGACATCAGAAAACGCATAAGTGAAGCCTTCTCCTTATCCGAAAGCACGCCGTCATCATCCGCGGCATTTTTCCTTGAACGCAATTTCTTTTCGAGGGCCCTCGCGCACATTTCGTCCTCGTCAATGCCAGCTTCGCCGACCGAGGCCGCCGCTATGCCGGACGGGATACCCCTTTTTTCGAGCTCCCTTTCGATCAGCCGCCCCGAAACGGCTTTGCCTCCGAGAGATCTTATATAAGCTTCGCAATACTTCCTGTCTCCGGCGTAGCCTTCGCTCACGAGAAGATCCGTAACCGCCTCGGCGGCCGTGTCGATATAAACGCTCCACGCACCGCCGTACCCGTTTTTCTCGCAAAAAGCGCTTTTGATCCGGTCGGATATCTGCTTTTCCGTCCTCTTTGTATAAGCGCAGAACGGAATGATATATTTTCTCATTCTCGCCGTGAGCACCGCGGTCAGGAGGACTCCGACGTCCTCCGTCCGCCCCTCCTCATATAGACAGTGTTCCATGGTCTCGTCAAAGGTAAAAACGAACTCACCTACGGCGGCAAAAGCGACGCGGTATGCCTTTTCGCCTTTTTCCGTTTCAGCCTGAACGCAGCTGACGATGACGTCGCTCGCCATTACGGTACGGTCCGCAAATGATCAGCGCCGGCTCACGGGCGGCACGGGAGGCGGCGGGACAAGCCCGTCCTTCGGCTCGGCCGGCTCTACGAGCGAAGAAGCCATCGCGTCGGCCGACGGAACAGCCTCGTTTGCCGTAAACACGGAAGCCTTCCTGTTTTTCTCGTCCACGAGTTCGCGTATCTGATGCTCTATCTCGTCAAGGACCGCGGGATTTTCCTTAAGATACTGCTTCGCATTCTCTCTTCCCTGACCGATCCTCGAGCCATTGTACGCGAACCACGAGCCGCTTTTAACCACGATGTCGTTCTCAACCGCGATATCGAGGACGGATCCGGTTCTCGATATGCCCTCGCCGTAGATGATGTCGAATTCGGTCTCGCGGAACGGCGGAGCCACCTTGTTTTTCACTACCTTCACACGCGTCCGGTTTCCTATGACGGCGCCTTCGCTCTTTATGGCTTCGATCCTTCTGATGTCGAGCCTTACGGAAGAATAGAATTTCAGCGCGCGGCCGCCCGTGGTGACCTCCGGGTTTCCGAACATGATGCCGACCTTCTCTCTCAGCTGGTTGATGAAGATCGCTATCGTTTTTGATTTGTTGATAATGCCTGAAAGCTTTCTAAGGGCCTGCGACATCAGCCTCGCCTGAAGTCCGACGTGCGAGTCTCCCATTTCTCCGTCGATCTCGGCCTTCGGAACGAGCGCGGCCACGGAATCGATGACGATAACGTCAATGGCTCCGCTCCTTACGAGAGCCTCAGTGATCTCAAGAGCCTGCTCGCCCGTATCCGGCTGCGATACGATAAGATTATCGATATCGACGCCGAGTTTCTTTGAATATACCGGATCAAGCGCGTGCTCCGCGTCGATGAAAGCGGCCTCTCCGCCCTTTTTCTGCGCCTCGGCGATAACGTGGAGCGCGAGAGTCGTTTTTCCCGACGACTCGGGTCCGTATATCTCGACTATCCTGCCTCTCGGAAGGCCTCCCACGCCCAGCGCGATATCGAGTCCGAGCGATCCGGTGGAGATGGTATCCACGTTCATGTGAACGTTGTCCCCGAGCTTCATCACGGCGCCCTTTCCGAACTGCTTATCTATTTGTGCCATGGCGTTTTCAAGCGCCTTCTTCTTCTCCGCGATCTTCTTCTCGTCATTCAATTCTGCCATTATCCAAACCTCCTGTTTTCCCTTCGCGGGACGTCCTGTTTCGGTAAAAATTTTACCTTGACGCCGGCGCGGGTGTCAAGTGAAAGATGGATATTTCCCGATTATTTCCCGGAGTCACGCGAAAGGCCGGAAAGCGTCCTGTCCTTCTCGTGCGCAGGATTCTCCGCACACGCCGCGAGGCGCCTCAGCTCGTCGTCCGTGAGGTACCTCCAGGCGCCCGGCTTAAGCGCCGGGTCCAGCTCAAGCGTGCCGAAGCCCACTCTTTTCAGCTTCAGCACAGGATGCTTTATCGCCTCCATCATCCGGCGCACCTGCCTGTTGCGGCCCTCCCTGATCCGGATCTCGGCGACCGCGTTCGAGCCCCTGTGCCCGATGACCGAAAGAAGAGCCGGAAGAGCCGGTCCGTCGTCCAGCTCGAGCCCCTCGGCGAAGCGCCTGACGTTGCCCTCGTTCGGCTCGCCGCGCACGACGGCCTCGTAGGTCTTCCAGATTTCCGAAGAAGGATGCGTCATTTTTTTCGTAAAATCGCCGTCGTTGGTCAGAAGAAGCAGTCCGGAAGTGTCGTAATCGAGCCTGCCGACAGGATATACCCTCTCTTTCAGACCGTCGATGAGATCGACGACGCATTTCCTGCCGCGGTCGTCAGAAACGGACGAAAGAACGCTGACAGGCTTGTTCATCATGATATAGATCCTGTTCCGCTCGGGCTTTACGGGCTTTCCATCGACCGTGATCCTTTCGCGGCCGGTCACCTTGAACCCCATTTCGGAAACGGTAACGCCGTCGACAGCGACGCGCCCTTCGGCTATCATTCCCTCGGCGGCGCGCCTCGAAGCCACTCCGCATTCCGAAAGATATTTCTGAAGTCTCATCTGCTCCATTTTTTCAAAACATCTCCGTTAAATTCATATATTTTACCGTATTTGAGATAATAGAGAACGACGCGGTCCGGATATTTTCCGAAATATCTTCTGCATGCCTCGGCGTAGATCGACAGCTGCGGAATATATTTGCCGGAATGGCCGGCGAAATCCCCGCCGCGCACCGTATCGCTCTTGTAATCGAGCAGCACGAGGGCCGGACCGTCTTTGAAAACGCAGTCGATAACACCCTGCACGGCCGTGTTTTTTCCCTCGAAAAGCGCGTTTCCGAGAAGCAGATCGGAAGGCAGATCCAGCGTGAAGGGTATCTCGCGGAAAACGGCGTCCGCTTCGGACAGGCGGCGGGCAACGTCCGAGCGTATAAACGCGGTCAACAGGTCTTCCGGCACCTTTAAGGCATCCTGCGCGGTCATGAAACCCTCCGCGCAAAGCCGTTCCGTCAGCTCGCGCGCGTATGCCGCGGCGTTCCCGGACGAAGCAGCATCCCGCGCAGCCCTGAAATCCATGTGCTCGAGGCAGCAATGCAGCAGCGTGCCTTTTTCGGCAGCCTCGGAAGCCATCTCCCTCTGCGGAGCCGAATCGAACATATAATCTTCCGCTTTTCTCTCCGGCCCGCCCCGGAACGCGCCCTCCGCCGCCGCTCTGAACCCGGCCGCGTCCGCCTCCGCCTCGGCCAGCGCCGTGTCCGCCATCCTCTTCACCTCGGACACGGACAGCTTCGCCGGGCAGAGCCCGCCGTCCGGCTCACTCCCCCCCGTTTCGCCGCCGTCCGGCCCGGGGCTCCACAGCCTCATGGCCGGAAGTCCGAAACTTACGGGGTCCGTCCGCTCTTCCCGGAGCGCGGAAACCTCTTCGGCGTATCTGCCTTTTTCAACGAGAACAGACCGGCAGTCCGGACAGAGCGCAGCCATCGTCACAAGCTCCATGAGCGTACCGGCCTTCATTACGTGATGGTCAGACGGCCGGCCGGCGTCTCTGTCGATCACGCTTTCGCATTTATTTATGAAGCCGTCGGCGTCCTTTACAACGCCGGTTATTATAAGCTTCTCCCTTGCGCGCGTCATCGCCACGTATAGAAGTCGCATTTCCTCCGCCCTGGCGTCGTATTCGAGCCTGAGCCTGACCGCCTCTCGCACGAGAGAGGGATATTGTATTTTTCTCGCGCTGTCGAAGCATTTCGGACCGAACCCGAGATCCTTGTGCATCAGGAGTGCGGCGGTCTCGTCACTGCTGTTTCTCTTGCCGGCCGTATCGGCCAGGAACACGACGGGAAATTCGAGGCCCTTGCTGCCGTGGATCGTCATTATTGACACAGCGCGGCCGGAAGTCCCGGCGTCGGCGGTCCCTCTCTGCGATTCCTTTTTGCTTTCGTAGCGGTCGACGGCGAGGATGAACTCGTAGCACCCGCCTTCACCGCTTTTGTCGAACTCCGCGGCGATCTTCATGAGCTTCATGAGATCG
>CADBOE010000112.1 GCA_902796205.1 uncultured Ruminococcus sp.
AAAAAAACAAGGCGATCCGCAGATCGCCCTGTAATTTTATTGACTTCGTTTCAGCTACGCTCAGAAAGCTTTCTTCTTGAGGAGAACCACTGCTGCGCCCATAGCCGCGACAAGAACGACCGCGAACATTGCTACTCCGGCGTCACCGGTCTGCACGTTCTGCTCGGCGAGACCAATATACGTAAGAGTCGTGTTCGGAGTGGTTCCCGCACCGTTGGCGGTAACGTTTTCGTCGATGGCTACAATTGCGCCGCTGACGAGCTTAACCGCTGCTTTGATCTCGTTGCTGCCGGTGAGATCAGCAACGGGAACGATAATATCGAATCTCTTGGCATAACGGCCGCCGTTGGCATCCTGAGTGACGGCAGGCTCGGTATCGGCGGCAAACTCACCAGCCGTGAATTTTCCGTTGATCATATAACCGAACGTTTCAAGTTCTTCTTCAAATCCGATCCAGCCGCGGAATCTGACGGTCTTCACGGAACCGTCGGAGCCGTCGACCTTACGCTCATGTGCGTCAAGTACGTCAGAAGCACTTCCGTCAGCGCCGCCGAAGTTAAGCGTATCGTTGACATAGAAGGAGTCAAACGACGCTCCGTGAAGGGTCGACAGGGTGCCGGGTTCGTCGCCGGGCTGGTCGCCGGTCTCACCGGGAGTAACAGTCTCGGCAGGAGTGCCGTAAACTTCGATCTCGCCAAGTCCGCCGTAGAAGGAACCCGCGTCGGCAAGAGAAGAGAGTTTTGTTACGTGGAGCAGCACATAAGCGGCGGTCTCGCTGCAGGCGTACTCTTTGGGAGACGTAACGTTAGCAACGCCGGTTTCGTTAGTAATTTCTTTCCAGTTTGTTCCGTCGGCCGAAACAGAGATAGTATAGTCGGAAATGAAATTGGATCCCAACACGAAAAGCATCGGAACAAGACTTACCTTTGTAATGTCAAAAAGTCCGTCAAGATCGATTTCGATCTCCATATCGACGACCGGCGCACCGGTGCTGACAGGGCAAGCTGCGTACCATCCGAGCCTGTCGGCATTGATATTGTTATCAAAATCCCCGACAATGCCATCCGTAAGATAATCCGTACTCCAGAATCCGAGAGTCAGATTGATTTCGCCAACGCCGTTGTTCGTGGCAGTAACTTCTTTGTTCAAAGCAACGTTCACAGGCTCATCCGCGGATACAGATATCGCGCAAAGGCTTACGACCATTGCAAGTGCAAGAAGCACAGAAAGCAATTTTTTCATTTTTAAAAACCTCCATAATTTTATCGGGAACAGGCTCTGGTGACCCGTTAACCCTGAAACATAATAATTATACCAGTAAAAAAATTTTTTTCAATCCCATTTTTTCGCGCCATTTTTTCTGAAACTTCAACGAATATCAACCGGAGTCGCAACCGCCCGGAAACCGGGGTCTAAAACCGTGGTCTGTCCCCAGTTGCCCGTCGCCGGGACAGAGGCGAAAACCGGGGTCTGTCCCCGGTTGCACGTATCGCTGCCGACCTGCCCGGGAGTGCCGTTAACACGTCCGGAAATAGCGGAAAATAAGTTTGAAGAAGCGGGAAATAATCAGAAATAAATTTGAAAAACCCTGATGCAGCCTGCTTTCCGCCGTTGTCGGCTTCGGCCAGCGAACAACTAGAAACCGGGGTCTGTCCCCGGTTGCACTGTCCCCGGTTGCACGGTTGCATCCCTGCCCCCGGCTCTCCGCAGCAGCTTTGCACTCGGCAGCTTCTCGGCAGCTTCGCGCAGTATCGCCGAGCGCACCGTCGAGCGCACCGTATTGAATAAAACAATCAAATCAGCTAAAATACCGTATCATACTATCTGCCCGCCCGGAACGGATTGGCCGCCCGGAAAATGATCTCGCATGGCGAAACAGCCCGCACGGGGCGCAGAGGAGGAAAACCCAGATGAAAAAACGATTGATAGCAGCGGGAATTGCCGCAGTAATCTTAGCCGGAGCGCTCACCGGATGCGAAAAACGCCAGATCGTACCGGTTTCGCCATCCGACGGCGGAAGGATCTCCGCCTCGAACGCGACCGTTGCCCGCTTCTGCGCCGAATACACACGCGGCGCGTCCGAGAAAATAAAGGATTACACCGATATGTACTACCCCGCCGGGATTGACATCGCATGGAGATTCGACTGCGACGAGCTCCCGCTGTACTCGTTCGTCACCGTATCAACCCGCAGCGACCTCGGCGAGGGCGAAAAATACGTTACTGCCGGGACCTCGGTGCACGTTGACGACGTTCCGGTAAACACGGACCTCTATTGGCAGGTCGAAGCCGTTTACGCGGATCACACCGTGCTTTCAGGCATATTCAGGCTCCGGACGGCGGAAGAACCGCGGACGTACGAAATCCCGAAAGTGTCAAACACGCGCGACCTCGGGGGTTATACGGCCGCCGGAGGCAAAAAAGTGGCGCAGGGTATGATCATCAGGGGGGCGAACGTCGACGGCGCCAATGCTGAAACGCGGCGGGCAATGCTCGATGAGCTCGGGATAAAAACCGACCTTGACCTCCGCGCACCCGGCGAGGGAACGGCGGGCGGCGGGTCATCCCCGCTCGGCAAAGACGTAAATTACGTCAACATCAGCGCTCCGCTCTACACCGGCCTGCGCGACGAGGAAAAGCAGGCGGCGTTTGCCGAGGAAATTCGCGTTTTCACAGACGAGGCGAACTATCCGATTTACTTCCACTGCGCCATCGGCCGCGACCGCACCGGGACGCTGGCCCTCGTGCTGCTCGGCCTGCTCGGCGTGGCGGAGGAAACTATCTGGCGCGATTACGAGATGTCGTTTCTGTCACAATCCGGTTCCGCTGACAAAGTAACCGCCGAGCTCATGTTCGGCTCCAATTTCGGGCCGACCGTCGACTATCTGAAATCATTCGGCGGACGGACGTTCGCCGACAACGTCGAAAGATTTCTTCTGTCGATCGGGATAACCGGCGACGAAATAAAAACAATCAGAAAGATATTGCTGAGGTGAACGGCATGAATAATATATTTTTTGCTTTTTTCGGTGCAAAAGCCGTTGCCCGAAATTCACGACCGCGAGCAGTCCTGCAACGGGGGACAGACCCCGGTTTCGATCACGGTTTTCGCCACTGTAGCCGCACCCTGCAACGGGGGACAGACCCCGGTTTCGACCACGGTTGCAGCCAGAGTTTAGCTGCCGCCTCCGTCATGTCACGGCGGGCGCGCGCATCCGTCAGGGCAGCGGCGCTCGTTGGCCTCGCCGCGATCCTCGTTGCCGCTTCTGCCGTTCTCCCCGCACGCGTTGCTGCCGGAGCTCTCGCTGCCGTCACAAAATCGTCCGAAGCAGTTTTCCCGGGCATCCCCGCGGGAGAGCCGGCCGCGCCGTCCGCCAGATACCCTGAAACCGTCATCGAACACGTTGAAAACGTTGAAGGAGCAAAGCTTGCGGAGACCATTCGGCTCACGGGCGGGACGCCAGGCGGCGCAGCCGGATTCCGCATTGACTTCACAAACGTGAAAATATCCGCGTACGCCGTTAAATCATTGACCGTGCGCGCCAGAGTTCCGCAATCCGTGAAAGAAATCTCCCTTTCGGCCGACGGAGGGGAAACCGACATTGGCCGCTACTATATCGCCGGGTACGAGCGGGAAAAATGGACGGAATTCTCGTTTTACAGCGGCGGGATCAATTTCGTATCCGGCTTCGACATGCCGGACCTCGGCGTGAACAACGGCCAGCTCGGTACGCTCACGGTCAATTTCCAGGCGGCAGACGTCACAGCGGACGGCGCTGGCGGCTCAAGCGGCACGTCATCCGGCGCCGGCGAAGGACAGTCGGAAGGCGAAACGCCCTCAATATACGTTGATTACGTAAGCGTCACCCTTGACAACGCTGTAAAAGGCGGCGACCTCAGACTGACGTACGACGGTCCGGATTCGCTCGACCAGACGGCCGGAAAGCCGCTCGTCATCGGCGATTTCAGCGCGTTCGATGCGTTCGAGGGCGCCGCGAGGCCGGTCGCAATACGCTGGGAAGGCACCCCGGGGACCGACGCCGCGGGCAACGCTGTCGAAGGCGGTCCGTACACCCTCGTTCTGGAAGCGAAAAATTCATTTGAAGAAACCGTCACAAAAAAAATCACGCTCACGGTGCGGCCGAAGGATAACGTTCCTCCCGTCATCGAAATATTCACGGACACGATCCGCGCTCGGGCGGGCACGTATGCAAAAATGAACGTTTCCGCCAAGGACAACGAAGACCCTGTCGACGCAGTTCTTTCCTGGAGCGAAGGCGCGGTCGACGCAAAAGGCAGACTCCTTCCGGGCGAGCACACTCTCACGGTGACCGCATCCGACCTGACGGGCAACACTTCCGAAAAAAGCGTAAAAGTAATAGCGATTAACGACGCGGACGATCCCGGCGACGTTCTCCCCGTGACAAGGGACGAATCGAAAATAATGTTCGCCCTGCCGGATTTCGCGATCGCTCTCATCATCGCGGCTGCCGGAATGGCTGTCCTCATCTGCGCGGCAGTTCTGTCGATCCGGTTCAAAAAGAAAGCGGACGGTACGTTGACAACGGAAAAGCCGGCCGGCGAAGCAGACGAAAACAACGGAGCGGAATGACCCGTTAGAAAGCACTTTGAACTGTCCCGGGCCGTCCGAAATCCGGGTCTGTCCCCCGTTGCACCACTCTATACCCGCAGGAGAGTTGCGGGAAATAACGGAAAATAACAGCCTAAAAGCCTTGATATAGCGTGCTTTTCGCATATCCGTCTGAAACGACAAGCTTGCCCGAAACCCGGGTCTGTCCCCCGTTGCATACACCCCCCTGGCTCACCGGAAAACCATGCTCTGTCCCCCGTTGCATACCCCCCCTGGCTCACCGGAAAACCATGCTCTGTCCCCCGTTGCACACCCCACTGGCTCACCGGAAAACCATGCTCTGTCCCCCGTTGCACAC
>CADBOE010000113.1 GCA_902796205.1 uncultured Ruminococcus sp.
CGGAGAACAATGGAAAGGTGATCGTGGCGCTGCTGCCGGACAGCGGCGACAGATATTATTCCACGCCGTTGTTTGCGGACAACTGAAGATCATATCCGGGGGCTGATACGTGTGCCGCATCAGGTCCCTGCTTTTCGCGTCCGGCTGTAATGAGTCATGCCCGGCCCGGATAATCATCAGCTTGCCGCTATGATCTTTTATCGGTCGAGCAGAGAAAGCATCAATTCTGGAATTGCCTATTGACACGGTAGGCGTATAGGCGTATAATTTCAACCGAGTTCTTCAGCAGGAGGAAGAAGTTATGATCTACGCAGATAATGCCGCAACCACCAGAATGAGCGAGACCGCCGTAAATACATTGATCTCCGTGATGAACGGAAACTGGGGAAACCCGTCGAGCCTGTATATGCACGGACAGAAGGCGAAGGAGACCGTCGAAAAGGCAAGAGAGAAGATCGCCGCCGCTATCGGCGCTGATCCGCGCGAGATATTTTTCACGTCAGGCGGGAGCGAAGCGGACAATCAGGCGATCCTGTCCGCGGTTGCGCAGGGGAAAAGGAACGGGAGGAATCACGTCATTTCCACCGTATTTGAACATCATGCAGTTCTCAACACTCTTGAAAAGCTGAAAAAGGACGGATGCGAGGTCACTTTGCTGGACGTTTACGAAAACGGCATCGTGCATCCCGAAGATCTTGAAGCCGCTATAAGAGATACCACCTGCCTGGTGACAGTGATGTACGCCAACAACGAGATCGGCACGATACAGCCCGTCCGCGAGCTGGGAGAGATCTGCAGAAGGCATAAGGTGCCGTTTCACGTTGACGCGGTACAGGCGGTAGGGCATATACCGGTCGACGTCGTCGGCGACAATATCGATATGCTTTCCGCGTCCGCGCACAAGTTTCACGGCCCGAAAGGCGTCGGCTTCATTTATGCGAAGAAAGGAATAAAGCTGTCAAGTCTGATCGAGGGCGGGGCTCAGGAGCGCGGAAAACGGGCCGGAACGGAGAACGTGCCTGGGATCGCGTCGATGGCTGAAGCGCTCGCGGAGTCAACTGAAAAAATGGCCGAAAACGCGCAATATATTACAAAACTCAGAAACAGGCTGATCGAAGGGCTTTCAGTTATTCCGCATTCCGCGCTGAACGGGGACGCCGAACGCCGGCTTCCGGGCAACGTGAGTTTCTGCTTCGAGGGTATCGAAGGCGAATCGCTGCTCCTGCTTCTGGACGACAGGGGGATCTGCGCGTCCTCCGGTTCGGCATGCACGTCGGGGTCGCTCGATCCGAGCCACGTGCTGCTTTCTATCGGAAGAGTACACGACGTCGCTCACGGCTCCCTGAGGCTGAGTATCGACGAGGAGATCACGGAGGCCGACGTTGACTATATCATCAGCTCGGTCAGGGAGGTCGTTGAATATCTCCGCGGCTTTTCGCCGATATGGAGAGACCTGACCGAGGGCAGGAAACAGTTTATTCTATAGGAGGAATTCAGACATGTCTTTGTACAGTGAAAAAGTGATGGATCATTTCCGCAATCCTCGCAACGTCGGCGTGATCGAGGACGCCAACGGGATCGGGGAGGTCGGCAACGCAAAATGCGGCGATATAATGAAGATGTACCGGAAGATCGAGGATGATATCATTCAGGACGTCAAGTTTGAAACGTTCGGATGCGGCAGCGCGATCGCATCCAGCTCCATGGCGACGGAGCTTATTAAAGGAAAGCCGGTGGCAGAGGCGAAAGAGCTGACCAACAGAGCCGTGGCGGAGGCGCTGGACGGATTGCCCGACTACAAGATGCATTGCAGCGTGCTTGCCGAAGAAGCGATACAGGCGGCTCTTAAGGATTATCAGGACAGGACCGGTAAAACGGTATAAAATCAGGCGGAAACGGCGCCGCGGGGAGCAACAGGATGACGGGCGGACCGTGATCGCCGGAAGCCGCGGCAGTTAATAACGGAAGATGAAACTTGATGGAATTTGCTTTCCGCCGGTCGCAAAAGGCCGGCGGAAAACCGTTTCTGCCGGAAATGACGCGTTTCAGGCTTCGGTCGCCGGGAGGCATTCAGCCGGTGAAAAACGGCGTCTGAATGAAACGCCGGAAAGCGGAGGAAACGACGCGAAAGCAGGTTGCAATTATCCTCCGGATTATGTAAAATTACAACAGCAGACGTAAGGCGGCGAAACGCACCGCCCGGCGTCGTTATTTTTGGCAGCCCGGACCATTGCGCGGACCTGCGGAATCTCGGAATATAAAGGTGTTGTTTATGAACAGAATCGGATTTGACAGCGAACTGTATATGCAGAAGCAGACCAGTCACATTATCGAACGGATATCCAAATTCAACAATAAGCTTTATCTTGAATTCGGCGGGAAGATTTTTGACGACCTGCACGCGGCGAGGGTGCTGCCCGGATTCGACGCGAACGGAAAAATCAAGCTTCTGCAGAAGCTCCGCGACAGAGCCGAGGTTGTTATCTGCGTAAATGCCGCAGACATCGAAAAAACGAAAATGCGCGCCGATATCGGCATTACCTACGATCTTGAAGTGCTGCGGCTGATCGAGCTTATCAGCAGCATGGATATAAAAGTGAGCGCCGTCGTTATCACGCAGTATCTGGGCCAGCAGGCGGTCGGCGGTTTCATCAAGCGGCTCGACCATATCGGAATGCGCCACTATCTGCATTACCGCATTTCCGGATATCCGGCAAACGTCAGCACCATAGTCAGCGACGAAGGATACGGCAAGAACGAGTTTGTCGAGACCGAACAGCCGCTCGTCGTCGTCACCGCCCCTGGCCCGGGAAGCGGAAAGCTTGCGACGTGCCTTTCTCAGCTTTATCACGAATACAAGCGCGGGAGAGTCGCGGGATACGCCAAATTCGAAACGTTCCCGATATGGAATCTGCCTCTTAAACATCCCGTCAATCTCGCTTACGAGGCGGCAACGGCTGATCTGATGGACGTGAACATGATCGATCCGTTCCATCTCGAGGCGTACGGGATATCGACGGTCAATTACAACCGTGACATCGAGGCATTCCCGGTGCTGCGCAACATACTCACGATGATTACGGGAGACCCGGACTTCTACCGCTCGCCGACCGACATGGGCGTCAATATGGCCGGCTACTGCATAACGGACGACGCGGTGTGCAGGGAAGCCTCATGCCAGGAGATCATACGGCGTTATTATAAAACGGCGTGCCAGTGCAAGCTCGGCAGGGAGAAGCCCGAACCGCTCGAAAAGATCGCGATGATAATGCAGCAGCTCGGACTCAAGACCTCGGACAGGACGGTTGTGGGCGCGGCAATGGAAAAAGCCTCGTCGTCGGGATGTCCGGCGGCCGCTCTGCAGCTGAGCGACGGAAGAGTCATTGCCGGCAGAAAGACGCAGCTCATGAGCGCGACTTCGAGCTGCGTGCTCAATTCGATAAAATCGCTGGCTGGAATTGCCGACGAAATAATGCTCATAACGCCTGAAACGCTCGAACCGATCCTCGACCTGAAGCACAATATACTCGGATCCGCCAGCCCGGTCCTGAAACTTGACGACGTGCTGACCGCGCTTTCGATCAGCGCCGTGACCGATCCGAACGCCCGCAGGGCGGTAGGCTATCTGAAGGAGCTGAAAGGCTGCGACATGCATTCCAGTCAGCTTCTGAGAAGCGGCGACGAGGGAACGGTCAGGAAGCTCGGAATAAATCTCACCTGCGAGCCCGTGTTCCCGGAAAACGACATACTGCTCTGACGTCTCAGCCGGCGGCCCCGCGTAAACCGGTCACGCGGAAAAGATATCGTTGAGCGACGGCAGCGCCCGGGTCAGTACTTTTATGGAATTTTCTGCGGATCTTCTGCAAAAGGCCGGAAAATTTTCTGCCGCTCCGCCGTCGGCGCTGTCTGAAACAGCGCGCAGCACGGCGAATGGAATGCTGTTCACCGCTGAAACGGCGGCGATCGCCGCGCCTTCCATCTCGCACGCCGAAGCTCCGAACGTGCGTCTCAGATCGTCCTTTACGGCGGCGTCCGCGATAAACTGATCTCCTGATACGATGATGCCTTTCGACGCCTTTATGCCGCAGCCGGCTGCAGCGCCGCAGAGGATCTGCGCGGCGGTGCCGTCCGCCGGCAGCAGCACGCCGTTAAACGCTCCGATCCAACCGCGCGGAGTGCCGTCTATGGCGCCTGTATCGAAATCGTGCTGCGCAAGTGCTTCGGCGACGAGGATATCACCGACCGAAAGCTCCGGGCTCAGCGAACCGGCCACTCCCGTATTGATGACGAGGGACGGCGAGAAGCATACGCACATTGCCGTCGCGCACATCGAAGCCATCACCTTTCCGACGCCGCTGACCGCGAGCGTGACCTCCGCTCCCGATATCGTGCCGGAGCTGAAGGTGACGCCGCTGAAAACTTTGTCGCGCCTGTTGTCCATGATTGACCGGAGTCCCTCTATCTCTACCGGCATCGCTCCTATTATCCCTATCATAAAGCACCTCTCTTTTCGCTTTTTTCGCGCATTTCACTGAAAAAACGGCCGAGCAGCGCCCCGGATTCGGTACCGAGCACGTACGGCCTTATCTTTACGAACGGATCGAGAAGATTGTACACGGAGCCGGCCGCGCCGTATTCGGGATCGTACGCCCCGAAATAAACGCACCGTATTCTCGCGCTCCGGATGAGTCCGGCGCACATCGGACACGGCTCGAGCGTCACGTACAGATCGCACCCGGAAAGGCGCCAGTCTCCCGTGCTTTTCGCCGCGGCCTCGATAGCGCGCACCTCCGCGTGTCCGCTCGGAGAGTGATCCTTTTCGCGCACGTTGCGCCCGCGTCCTATGATCTTCCCGTCTTTTACCACGACCGCGCCCACCGGAACGTCTTCAGGCAGACTGAGAACGGCTTCTTTCAAAGCTTCTTCCATAAACCGCCTGATATCCGACATAATTTTGCAACAACCTTTCCCGAAAAATAAACTATAATCCGTTTGACAAGTTGAGAATCATTCCCGACTTATGGTATTATTATACGCGAACCGCGCCGCGCAATCAACCTGCGCCGGACACGACGGACACGAAGCGAAGAGGACGGACCACTTGCCATGATCAGATACGATTACGTTCCCGAAGACGGAAAATATAAATTCAGGGATCTGTATGAAATAATAGAGCTTCTGAGATCTCCCGGGGGCTGCCCGTGGGACAGGGTGCAGACGCACCGCACGCTTGTGACGCCCATGCTCGAAGAAGCGTACGAGCTGGCGGACGCCATCGAGAAGAACAGAGACGACAAACTCGTCGAAGAGCTCGGAGACGTGCTTCTGCAGGTCATATTCCACTGCATAATAGGCGAGGAGGACGGAGCTTTTACGTTCGACGACGTTACCGACGCGAGCGCGAGAAAAATGCTTTTCCGACACTCTCACGTATTCGGCAGCGATACCGCTGAAAACGCAGGAGAGGCGCTGGAAAACTGGGAGAGGAGAAAAACGGACGAGAAGGGATTCGATACGCTCGAACAGAAGCTTCGCGACATTCCAAAAAACTTCCCCGCGCTCTACAAGGCGTATAAAGCGGCGTCGAAGATCAGAAAAGCCGGAGCGGACAGCCCGGAAGCCGGACCGGATATTCCGGACAGCGAGGAGGAGCTCGGGAAAATGCTTTATGAAATATGCCGCCGCGCCGAGGCGAAGGGGCTGAATCCCGAAATGGCGCTCAGAAAATATGTTGACCGGGAGGTAATCAATGAGAATAGATAAATTTCTTAAAGTATCGAGAGTGATAAAGCGGAGGACGGTGGCGAACGAGGCCTGCGACGCGGGCAGAGTGACCATCAACGGAAGACCTGCGAAGGCGAGCGCCGACGTAAAGGAAGGCGATATCGTAGAGGTCGGGTTCGGCTCCGGCAAGACCAAATTCCAGGTTCTGAAAGTGAGCGAGACCGTGAGAAAAGACGATGCGGGAGCGATGTACCGCATTCTGGAGGAATAATGATGAGAGTGATCAGAAAGACCATATTGACGGCGATCGTTTTTGTGTTGGCGGCCGTGCTGTGCCTCGGAGCCGCGTGCGGAAAGAAGGACGGCGACGCTGCCGCCTCTGTCGGAACGGTAGCCGGCCTGAAGCTTACCAGACCCGTATTCGCGTACGCGTTCGGCTCGGCTGCGCAGGAGCTCTACGAGAGCGGAAACGTTTCCTTCGACGGATTCGGGACACAGACCTTCCTTGACGAGCTAACCGGAAAGAAGGACGGAAGCGGGAAAAGCTATTACGAAATCCTGAAGGAAAACGTCATTGAAAATGCCGTCAAATATCTCGTGAACGAGAAGCTTTCGCGCGGGGACGCGGCGTGGCCGTCAGACGGGGACCTCGCAAAAGAAGGCGAAGAATCCCTGAAAAAAATCGAAACGCAATACGCGTCGTATATCCAGTATTACGGCTATACCGTCGAATCGCTCGTGATGCAGATGTACGGGATGCCTTCGGCGGACTTTGTGGATATCTATCCGCGCACCATGCACGTCGGAGATTACAACGACAGCTGGATGGAAAAGCTTTCGCCAACCGAAGAGGAGCTGGCCGGTTTTTATAAGGAGCACGAGGCTGAATACAGGATCGTTACCGTCAGGCACAGCCTGCTGGACACAAAAGAGCTTGACGAAGCAGGAAAGGCCGAGGCGCTGAAAAAAGCCGAGTCGTACGTCGATGCGGTGAAGAACGGCACGATGACGTTCGACGAGGTGGTCGAGCTTTCGGAGGATCCCGGAGTTACCTCAAACGACGGCTATTATGACGTTTACGAGGGAGCCGGCTTCGTGAAGGAATTCCTTGACTGGGCTCTTGCGAGGGACAGCGTCACGGAAATACCTGAAATAGTCGAAACCGAGCACGGTTATCACCTGATGATATGTACAAAGATCGGCGGATATGAAGACGAAACGGTCAGAGAAAAACTCGGAATGGGATGGAGAAATTTCCAGCTCAACGAAATGCTCGAGGGGCTGCTTGAAAAGGATGAATACACGCTCAAAAACAGGAACGAGGAAACTGCCGATTCGTTCATGCGAATGTGCTGCCTCATGCAGTTCGGCGAACAGGGAAGCTCCGATCCGACGGGAGAGCCGGCGACGCCAACCCCTAAACCGGAATATAACGACGAGCCGGCTTCCGCGGACGTGGTGGCAAAAGTCGGCGGCAGCGACGTCGGCTACCCCGAGCTCGTATATATGTTCAGCTCGGCGGTGAACGATACCATCACCGGCGTCATCGACTTCGGCTCGGCCACTGAAGTTTCCGAAAGATACGAGATCCTCCGGAATCTGCTCGACAGCAAATATCAGGATACCGATCAGACGTATCTCGAAAAGATAAAAGAGCGCACTCTCGAGCTCCTTCTCGAATTCAAGGCTACGCATATTATGGCGTCCGAAACGAAGGCGCCGTTTACCGCGGAAGAGCTTGCCGCCCTGAACGACGAGATCGACCAGGCTGTCGATTATTATCTCTCATATATGGGAGAGCGTTACGGAGTGTCCACACGCGACGAATATATGCGCTACGTTGCCGGCATGAACGTGAATGAATACAAATTATTCAATGCCGAACAGAAGTTCATCACCGACTACGCTCAGGCCGAAATGGAAAAGATAGAAGTATCGGACGAGGAGCTGAAAGCATATTACAATGAGTCGGAGGATTTGTACAGGGTCGTATCGGCGAGACATATCTATCTTGCGTACTCTGATGCCGACGACAACGGCTCGTTTTCCGACGGGGAGAAGCAGGCGTCAAGGGATCTTGCCGCTTCCATCGTCAAAAAGCTGACTGTCGACGGCGATTCACCGGAGGCATTGGTAAAAGCGTGGTCGCAGGCGGACGACGCAACGTCGAGCGCCGGGATCGTGAACGTCAGCGCAAATACGAAGCTGTTTACGGATGAGATAAGCAAAAAGCTGCTCGCCGCCGATCATATCGGGCTCGACACGCTCGGAACCTACGAGCTTGATTCCGGAATCGAGATCATTTACGTCGTCGGGATCCTTACGTTCGACGGACTCGAGGGGGAGACGGGAAGCACCGACGTTACCCACGAGAATCTTGTCAGTACCGTAAAAGCCGAATACAGAAACGAACAATTCGAAAAAAGGATCAGACAGTATATCGCGGACAAGGGGCTCAAGCTCGAAAACGTCGACTACAGCCTCCTCGACAAGGCCGCCGAAGATTATATGAAATACGAAAAGGAAGAGGCGGAAAACGAAAACGGTCAGGAGTGACCGCCGGCGACGGTGACGGAGCAGAACACCTGTATTCCTTCGCCGCGGCCGCATGAAGAAAGCCCCTCGCCGGACGTTGCCGTTATGCCGACGCGCCCGGGAGACAGATGACAAAGCCCCGAAACGCTTTCCCTTATGCCCGGGATCAGCGTTAAAAAGCGGGGCTTTTGCGCTTCTATTGAGAACGATACGCGCACGAGCCTGTATCCGGCTTCCTCGAGGTCTTCAAGCGCGAGTTTAAGATATTCCGCCGAGTCGGTGATTCCTCCGCGGCACATACCGTCCGCCACCGGTCCGAGAATATTTTTGCAGGTGATCCCGGACAGCGCGTTCGTGAGAGCGTGAAGTATAACGTCTCCGTCGCTGTTTGCCTCAAGAGTGAGCGGAACGTCCGTTCTGAATCCGCCTAAAACGAGCGGTCTGGACGGGTCGTATTCCGGGGCGAATCTGTGTGAATCCTGTCCGATGGCATGCTCCGTAATCATGACCGTCATCTCCCGGATTTTCTTTCGGGTCTTTTCCCGGTTGATGAGCTGCTCCGGGCGCCGTCGTTTACGCCGCTCGAACCGAAGCCGCCGCCGCGGTCGTTTCCGATAGAGGAAACGTCGTCCGTCAGCACGAGCTCGGCCATCGGAACTCTCGCAAGAACGAACTGTGCGATGCGGTCTCCGGCGTTGACCGTTATGGATTCGTCCGGCGACGAATTCCACACGATGACGCAGATCTCGTCGCGAAATCCTGCGTCGACCGTGCCGGGGGAATTCGGCACCCGCAGCGGAGTTTTCAGGCTGAGGCCGCTTCTCGGCCTTATCTGAAGCTCGAATCCGTCCGGAACGGCTATTTTCAGCCCCGTCGGAACGAGGCCGGTACGTCCGGGTTTAATTTCGACGTTTTCTGCGGCGTAGATATCCATGCCGGCGTCATCCGGATGCGCGTATCTCGGAAGCACGGCGCTCTCCCTGCATTTTTCCACGTACAATCTGACTGATTCTCTCACAGCGGCCTCTCTTTCCGGTCTGCTTCAGGGCGGAAAACCTGAATTCGCCTGATCACTTTTCTGCCGTATGTTCCGAACGAGCCCGGCTCCGCGTTCCCCGAAAGCGATCCGGCCTTCGGCTCAAACGCGCGTCCCGGCAGGATAAGATTCGAGCAGAATCTGCATCCGTTACCGTCCGCGTCCTCCGGCAGAGTTATTATATCATATTTTTCGTTTTTGTGATCGGCAAGGACAAAACCCGGCCCGTCCGGATGACCGGAGCAGCGCCGGCAGTCGTCCGCGCCGTGCCCGATAATACAATGCCGGATCCTCATCAGAGGCACCGGACCGCGGCAGATCACTTCGGCCATGAAGCCGTATTCTTCCGTAATAGCGGCGATCCGCGCGTCGGGATATTCCGGCGACAGCGTCACTATATCGGCGCCAAGAGAACGAAGCAGGGCCGCGTGCGCACCGTTGGCGACGTTAAGCGAATGATCGGCGCATATTATAAGATCGTCCGTGCCGCCGGCCAGAAGGCGGAGATCACCTGCGTTCATTACCTGAACACCGTCCGCCCTTTCGCATATCATTCCGAGCGAACTTTCAAACGCCGCGCGGGCTTTTCCGAAGGGAAGAAAAGGAGAATATGCTATCATTAGGCCGCCGCGGCTTTTTATTAACGAGGACGCTCTTTCAAGCCCGTCCGGATCGTTCCACAGCGACCACGGCAGATAACACAAAGTTCCGTCTTCAACGAGTGAAGGAGCGACCGCGGGGATATCGCCGGCGAAGAAGAAAAACAAAGAGCTGCTCCCGCGTGCGCATGCGTCCGCCACGCGGCGGAGCTTTTCTTTTTTTACGTCCGACGGGGAAGAAACGGCCCGCCGGAAGGAAGCCGGCAGCGAACGTGATCCTTCCGCCGGTTTTGCGGACGGGCGGACAACGCCTGACGCCAGCGCCTTCCTGTATTCGTCGAGCGCGTTTCTTCTCAGCATATTGAGCGCGGAAACAGGCATAAATATGCCGCCGTCGGCGTGAACGCGCGTCCTGTACGGATAAAAGCAGGTGCCGTTCATTTTGCCGAGCTGCTTTCTGATCCCGTCCTCCGACAGGGGAGAGGCGTCGGCCTGAAGAACGTCAATATCCGAGCTGACCGAAACGCTCACGCCGTTCGCGTCCGAAACGCGAAGAACGGCAGGCGCCCCCGGAGCGGCGTGAAAATCGAGGAAAAGAGGGACTTTTACGTTTTCGGCCCCGTCCCCGTACGTGGCCGCCGCGGCGGCGGAAAGACTTTTATCATACGTAAGATAGACGGATAATTCACCTGACGTGCGTACGGCAGATGGCTCACCGCACACAAGGAGCCTTCGGCGGGCGCCGCCGCTCCCGGACCCGGCGGCGTCGTATATCCTGTTCACGATGCCGCTGGCCACGGTTTCTCCGCCGCGGTCCGTGAAAATGACGCCGTCGCCCGGAGAAACGGGGAGAGGGGCGGCGGCCCGGTCCGGACCGCCCGCCGCCGGTTTCGCGCCGGCGCCGGACGCGAAGCCGGCGCCGAAGTCGACTTCGGCGGAGAAAAAGCTGAGGCCTGCGGCACCCGCCGAAGGCGGCGGCGTTACGCGGACGCCCGGCGACGAACCGATGAGGGCGCCGCGGCGGCCGGCACCGTTTGACGTGATATGCCGCCGCCCCGGGTTCCCGTCGAGGAACCCGGGCCCGCCGCCGGCCCTTGTGAAAACCGTTTGCAGGCTTCGGAGCGCGTCGGGCATTATTTCCTCGCGAAAAGCAGAAAAACGGTCTTCTGATATACTGTCAAGAGCCTCTCTGTAAATTCTGGCGGTGATCGCGGCGTAATCCGCCGTTTTGAGCCGCCCTTCTATCTTGACCGAGGCCACGCCGGTACCGGCGAGTCTGTCCAGCAGCGGAAGGGCGCAGAGATCGTCCGGTGAAAGGAGACTGCCGGAGCCGCGGATGATATTGCCGCCGCGCGTCAGGGAATAATTCAACCGGCACGGCTGCGCGCACTGGCCGCGGTTTCCGCTTCTTCCTCCCGCGTAGCTGCTCATCAGGCACGAGCCCGATAAACATATGCAGAGGGCTCCGTGAGCGAACACCTCGAGCTCGAGGCCCGCTTCCGCCGCGTGAGCGTTCAGCTTCGCTATCTCGCCGAGCGTCAGCTCGCGCGGGAGTATGACTCTGTCGGCGCCGAGCTCCTTCATCAGCGTCAGGCCGGAGGGAGTGGCGATGCCGGCCTGCGTGCTTATATGGAGCCTGAAATCCTCGCGTAATTCGCCTTTATTCCGCTTTCCGGACAGAATGGATAAAAGTCCCGCGTCCTGAATAATAACGCTGTCCGCGCCGCATTCCGAGGCTCTGACGGCGTTTTCTGCGAAGCGCTCCGCCTCCCCGTCACCGAAGCAGAGGATATTCAATGCGACGTACACCTTTACCTGCCTCGGTTTTGCGTATCTGCAAAGCTCCGTAAGCTCTTCGAACGTGAAATTGCCCGCCGCCGCCCTGGCGCTGCCTTCCTTGAGCCCGGCGTACACAGCGTCGGCTCCGTTCGCTATCGCGGCCACGGCAGACGTAAAATCTCCGGCGGGAGACAAAAGCTCCGGCACAGTTTTCCTGCCGGAGCCTGATGGTTTTTTCAGTACTTTTTCGCGAAGAAGGTCTTTTACGAGCATCTGTTCCTGTAACGCGCGACGCGGCCCGCGGCCGCCTGTATTATTTGTTGTTCTTGTCGATCAGCTTTGCCGAAAGCTCCTCGATCTTCCTGTCGGCGTCCTGAAGTGATTCGGTCAGCAGCTGCTTTTCCGCTCTCAGCTTGTCATATTCGTCCATTATCCGCTTGATCTCGTTTTTGAGCGTGTTGAAGTTTTTCTGAGTCTTGAAGAGCTCGTCTATCACGGAGATGGAGGCCATCACGAGCGCCGTCTGCTCGCCGAGCTGGATGGCGGCCTTTCCCGAGGTCTCGATCTTTGAATTGAGATAATGCTCGATCCGTCTCATGTAATCGTCTGTTTCGTCGTGTACAAGAGTATAATTCTTGCCGTTTATGTTCAGCGTGATCTTGCTTTTTTCAGCCATTGACCTCAGATTCCTTTCGATTCAATTCAAAATCCGGTCCGCAATGGAACGGTTTCCGCCCGGTCCGCTCAATTCTATCAAAAAGTTGCCTGCGTTGTCAATTTATGTTATAA
>CADBOE010000114.1 GCA_902796205.1 uncultured Ruminococcus sp.
CGCCGGCTCATTCGCCTCAGCACACCGGCGCCCCGGATGACGGCGGAAATACCGGCGCGACGGATTTCGACGGCACGTTCGGCGAGGCGCTCTTGACTTATCTCGAGCAGCAGACGGACGGGAATTATTTCGTTTCTCCGCTCTCGATCGAATACGCTCTTGAAATGTGCGTCGCCGGCGCGGAAGGAAAACCTCTCGAGGGACTGCTCGCCGCTCTCGGAGCGGAAAACGCCGAGCAGCTTGAAGGCAGGCTCGATGCGGCTGCCGCATTTGAAAAAGAATTCGAACGGAAAGTAAAAGAATCGAGAGCTGCATACGATTCGCTTGACGAGAGGGAAAGGTTATATTTTAAAGAGCCGTCCTGGGCTTTGCGCAGCGCGAATTCCGCGTGGCTGAGAGACGATCTTCCCGGTTTCACGGACAATTATATGAACCGCCTCGCGAAGTTCGGAGCCGAACACAAGCGTTTTTCGCCTGCTTCCGCGGCCGGCAGCGTGAACGGCTGGGTCAATGATAAAACGGAAGGCTTTATTCAGTCCGCATTGCCGGATAATTATAACGCGAACAGCCTCGCCGTGATCCTGGTGAACGCGCTTTATTACAAAAACGCATGGACCCGCGAATTTTCGCAGGGAGTAGAAGGGGATTTCAGAACTCACGACGGCAAAACGGTCAAAAAGAATTTCGTTTCCGCCGTTGCGGAATTCGATTATTACAAGGATGACGTCACGGAGCTGGTTGTCGTTCCGATGGAAAACGACGTTAATATGGTTTTCGTGAAAGGCTCGGTAGAAGATCTGGCCGGGAAGCTCGGGAAAGCGAAAACAACGAGGGTCGAGCTGGAAATGCCCGAATTCGATATTGAAACCTGCCTTAACAACAATGAAATTGCCGATTTCATGAAAAAACGCGGCGCCGGGGAAGCCTTTTCTCCTGAAAAAGCGGATTTTTCGGTCATAAACGGCGAAAAAGGCATCTTTATCGGCGATATCATTCACAAGGCGAAAATAAGTCTTGACAGATCCGGAGTCGAAGCCGCGGCGGTCACCGTTATTGCGGTTCCCGGCTCGTCGCAGATAAGTCAGCCTGATCCCGTGACCGTCACACTGGACGAGCCGTTCCGGTTCTTCATCACGGCGCGCGGAAGCGCAGAAGAGGCGGGGAAGGATATCGTATTGTTCGCGGGGAGGCTTTCGGAATAATGACTCCAGATCTATTCACGGCCGGCGCCGCACGGGACTCATTGAACGCTGACCAGAAAAAATTGGATGCTGACCAGAACAAGTTGGATGCTGATCAGAACAAATTGGACGCGGAGCGGCAGGAGCCGAGGCCGGAGCAGAACAAATTGAACGCTGAGCATAACAAATTGAACGCTGATCAGAAAGAATTGAACGCAGAGCGGAAGTCGGAAATTGATTCGCTCGTCTCCCGTCTGAACGAAGCCGCTTTCGCGTATTACGTCGAAGACCGCGAGATCATGTCGAACTACGAATATGACCGCCTGTACGACGAGCTGGCGGCGCTCGAACGCGAAACGGGATACGTACTTCCGGACAGTCCGACGCAGAACGCCGGAGCAGGCTACAGAGCCGTGTCGAAGCTCGCGAAATCCGATCACGAATTTCCCGCGCTGTCGCTCGACAAAACCAAAGACAGATACGCGCTTCCGGGATGGCTCGGAGACAAAGCCGGCGTGCTTTCCTGGAAGCTCGACGGGCTCACGCTCGTTATGACCTATGAAAACGGACGCCTGCTGAAAGCCGTCACGCGCGGCAACGGCTTTGCGGGAGAGGACGTCACGCATAACGCGGTGCATTTTGCCGGAGTTCCGCGGCAGATTTCTTTCAGGGGAAAGCTTATCATACGCGGCGAGGCGGTGATGAAATACGGCGATTTCGACAGGATCAACCGCCGCATTCCGGACGACGGGGCCAGATATAAAAATCCTCGCAATCTCGCTTCCGCCACCGTGCGCATGCTCGACCCGAAGGAATCGGCGAGGCGGCCGGTGACCGTAATGGCGTTCGATCTCGTTTATATCGACGACGCGTCCGTTATCGGCGACGCGAATTCCAGGCTGGCGCAGCTCCGCTGGCTTTCCGGAGCGGGTTTTTCCGTCGTTGATCACGTCTTCGTAACGGCCGGGACGGTAGTGGCTGAGCTGGAGAAATTCGAAAAATCGCTCGCTGACAATGTTTTCCCCACCGACGGTCTCGTGCTGATATTCGACGATGAAAAATACGGCCGGTCGCTCGGCTCGACCGGCAAATTTCCGCGCAGCGGCATCGCGTTCAAATGGCGCGACGAAACCGTGGAGAGCAGGATAACCGAGGTGGAGTGGTCGGCGTCGAGGACTGGCCTTCTGAACCCTGTCGCCGTTTTCGAGCCGGTCGAGATAGAAGGAACCACCGTGAGCAGGGCGTCGGTGCATAACGTCAGCATCGCCCGCTCGCTGAAGCTCGGCAAAGGGTCGAGAGTGGCCGTCTACAAAGCCAATCTTATCATTCCGCAGATCGCGGAAACGATCGAAAGCACCGGAGAAACGCACGTTCCGGACGCCTGCCCCGTATGCGGCGCACCGGCGGTGATACGTGAAAACGAAGGCGTCGAGACGCTTTATTGCGACAATCCCGACTGCCCGGCGAAGCACCTCGGCAGATTCACGCATTTTGTCTCCCGCGACGCGATGAATATTACAGGTCTTTCCGAAGCCACTCTCGAGGAATTTGTCGACGCCGGCTTCGTGACCTGCTTCCGCGATCTTTACCGGCTCGACAGGTTCAGGGAGAATATCATTTCCATCGAGGGCTTCGGCGAAAGATCCTTCGACAATCTTCAGGCCGCCGTCGAAGCGAGCCGCAGCGTGAAATTTTCCGCACTGCTGAACGCCGTCGGGATCCCGGGCATCGGCAAGGATATGGCGAAGCAGATATCGCGCTATATCGGAACGGACGCTCTTGCCCGCTTTAACGAAATGATCGCCGGACGGTTCGACTTCAGCGCCATCGAAGGCGTGGGGCCGGTCATAAACGAGAATATACGCGAATGGGCCCTCGACGGCAGGAGATTCGGCGAATTCACTGATCTTTGCGCCGAGCTGTCCGTTTCGGACGACGCGCCGCCCGTTCAGGAGGACTCCGGGTCGCCGGGGATCTACGGAAAGACGTTCGTCATAACCGGGTCGCTGAACGGTTTTTCAAGCCGCGACGGGCTCGTTGCGTTCATTGAGGAGCGCGGCGGAAAGGTGACCGGGTCGGTAACGTCGAAAACGGATTATCTTATCAGCAACGACGTCTCCTCAGGCTCCGGAAAGAGCCGCAGAGCGAGGGAGCTGGGCGTTCCCGTCATCAGCGAAACGGACTTTATGAAAATGTGCGGGGAATAAGCCGCGGAAATTGACACGGGCGGTGTTTTGGTGTATCATTTCACGCTGCGGGAGCGCGTGCGCTTTAGCGTCGTATCGCGCTTCAGAACATTTTGAAAGGGGTTCTTTATGAGCCAGGTCAGAACACGCTTCGCCCCGAGTCCGACGGGATATATGCATATAGGAAATCTCCGTACATGTCTGTACGAATATCTGATCGCGCGCGTGAGCGGCGGCACGTTCGTGCTGAGAATAGAAGATACGGATCAGGAGCGCTTTGTAGAAGGGGCGATGGACGCCGTCTTCAATACGCTGAAGCTAACGGGCATAGGATTCGACGAGGGTCCCGGCAAGGAAGGGGACTGCGGTCCTTATATCCAGAGCCAGCGCCGCGATATATACAAAAAATATGCAGAGGAGCTCGTGAAGACGGGTCACGCGTATTACTGCTTCTGCACGAAGGAAAGGCTCGAATCGCTCAAGGGCGGGGACGAAAACCTCGGCGCGGCGCTGAATTACGACAGGCATTGCCGCTATCTTTCGGAAGAGGAGATCGCGGCGAATCTCGCCGCCGGAAAGCCCTACGTCATCAGGCAGAAGATGCCGACGGAGGGGACGACGACGTTTATCGATCTCGTTTACGGCGATATCACGGTAGACAACAAAACGCTCGACGATCAGGTGCTCCTTAAATCCGACGGACTTCCGACGTATAATTTCGCCAACGTCGTCGACGACCACCTTATGAGGATAACGCACGTTGTCCGCGGAAACGAATATCTTTCGTCCACGCCGAAGTACAATCTCCTGTACGAGGCGTTCGGCTGGGAGATACCCACGTATATACATTGCCCGCCTATCATGAAAGATCAGCACCAGAAGCTGTCGAAGCGTAACGGCGACGCGTCGTTCCTCGATCTCGTGGACAAGGGCTATCTCGTGGAGGCGATTCTCAACTATATCGCTCTTCTCGGCTGGAGCCCGCGCGGAAATCAGGAATTTTTCACGCTGAAGGAGCTGGAAAGCGAATTTTCGCTCGAAGGTCTTTCGAAATCACCCGCGATATTCGATATCGAGAAGCTTAAGTGGATGAACGGCGAATATATCCGCCGCATGAGTCCCGAAGAGTTCCTCGGAAAGGCCGGCAGATGGCTCCGCGAGGGCCTCGGCGAAAAGCTTTACGCCGACGCGTCGGTGACGGCGAAGGTCGCGGCGCTCGTCCAGCAGAGGACGGTCATCCTGAGCGACATTCCCGGAAGGATAGGCTTCCTCAGGGAGCTGCCCGAATACGATACGGAGATATACTGCCACAAGAAAATGAAGACGGACAGGGAGATATCGCTCAAAGCGCTGAGGCTTTGCGGACCGTATCTCGAAAGCTGGCGGGGACCGTGGACGTCGCAGGATATCTATGCCGCCTTGTGCGATTTCGCGGCTGCGAACGAGATGAAGAACAGTCAGCTGCTTTGGCCTCTCAGAACGGCGCTTTCGGGCATGGAGGTCAGCCCCGGAGGAGCGACCGAGCTCATGGAGCTGCTGGGCAGGGAAGAGACGCTCGCACGCATCGGAAAGGGAGCGGAGCTTCTTGCTTCCGTACTGGAGGGCTGAAAAATGGAAAACTCAAATAATTTCATTCACGATATTATCGACGCCGATATCAGCGAGGGCGGAAGATGCTTCGGACGTAAGATCAGGACGCGTTTTCCTCCCGAGCCGAACGGGTATCTGCATATCGGTCACGCGAAGGCGCTGTGCGTCGACTTCGGAACCGCGGAAAAATACGGCGGCGCGTGCAATCTCCGCCTTGACGACACGAATCCGAGCAAGGAGGATACGGAATACGTCGATGCCATAATGGAGGATATCCACTGGCTCGGCTACGACTGGGAAGGCGATATCAGATACGCGTCGGATTATTTCCCGAGGATGTACGAATGCGCCGTTTCGCTCATAAAACGTTCGGAGGCGTACGTCTGCGATCTGAGCCCCGACGAGATCAGGGACTACCGCGGCACTCTGACAGAGCCGGGCAGGAACAGCCCGTACCGCGACAGGAGCGTTGAGGAGAATCTCGCTCTTTTCGAAAAGATGAAAGCCGGCGAGTTTCCGGACGGCAGCCGCGTGCTCCGCGCCAAAATAGATATGGCGAGCCCGAATATCAACATGCGCGATCCGGTCATCTACAGGATCCTTCACGCGCATCACCATCACGTGGGCGACGAGTGGTGCATCTATCCGATGTACGATTTCGCACATCCGCTGGAGGACGCCTTCGAGGGTATCACGCATTCTCTCTGCAGCATCGAATTCAAGGATCACAGGCCGCTCTACGACTGGGTCGTGGAGCATTGCGGACCGTTCGATCCGGTGCCGGAGCAGACGGAATTCGCGCGTCTGAATCTGACCTATACCATGATGAGCAAGCGTTATCTCCGCCAGATGGTCGAAACGGGGATCGTGAACGGCTGGGACGATCCGAGAATGCCCACTCTCTGCGGACTTCGCAGGAAGGGCTTCACGCCGGAGGCGATAAAGAATTTCATTGCCGCCGTCGGCGTCTCGACGAGCAATTCGACAGTCGATTATTCGCTGCTTGAATATTGCATCCGCGACGATCTTAACAGACGCGCTCCGAGAGCTATGGCGGTCCTCGATCCCGTCGAGCTCGTGATAGATAATTATCCGGAGGGGCTTACCGAGGAGTTCGAGGCGGAGGTCAATCCGGAGAATCCGGAAATGGGAACCCGCAAGGTCGAGTTTTCGGGCCGCCTTTATATCGAGCGCGAGGACTTCATGGCGGAGCCGGTGAAGGGTTATTTCAGACTGTTCCCGGGAAATGAAGTCCGCCTCAAATACGCCTACTACGTCAAAGCGACTTCGTATGAAACGGACGCCGCCGGAAACGTCACGCGCGTTCACTGCACGTACGATCCCGAATCGCGCGGCGGCTGGCTCGAGGGCCGGAAGGTAAAAGGCACCATTCACTGGGTCAGCGCGCACAATGCCGTGAGCGCCGAAGTCAGGCTCTACGACCAGCTCTTCTCCGATCCCGCCCCGATGGACGATTCCGACGGGCGCACGTGGGAGGAAAAGCTGAATCCCGAATCGCTCGTCGTCAGAGACGGCGCGTTCGTCGAGCCGTTCGCGGCCGAATGCGAACCGCACGCGCATTTTCAGTTCCTCAGGAACGGCTTCTTCTCCGCGGACAACGACCACACTCCTTCGAAGCCGGTATTCAACCGCACGGTCAGCCTGAAGGATACGTGGGGAAAGAAAAAATGACCGAACGGCCGGACGGGAGCGCCGGCACGGCGCCGGCACGACCCGCCGCCGACAGAAACAAACAGTATCATATTCCGGAAAAGGTGACAGATCATGGCTATGAATGAGAAAAACAAAGGCAAGGCAGTGGAAGCGATCACTTCCATGAGCGAGGATTTTACGCAATGGTACACGGACGTCGTGCTCCGCGCGGAGCTGATCGATTATTCGAGCGTGCGCGGCTGCATGATACTCCGCCCGTACGGCTACGCCATCTGGGAAAATATAATGCATCTTCTCGATAAACGCTTCAAGGAGACGGGACACGAAAACGTCGCGATGCCCATGTTTATCCCGGAGAGCCTGCTTCAGAAGGAAAAGGATCACGTCGAGGGGTTCGCGCCCGAGGTGGCGTGGGTCACTCACGGCGGGACCGAGGAGCTCACTGAAAGACTGTGCGTGCGCCCCACGTCCGAAACGCTTTTCTGCGATCATTATTCGCATATTATCCATTCCTACCGCGACCTGCCCAAGCTCTACAATCAATGGGTGAGCGTCGTCCGGTGGGAGAAGACCACGCGCCCGTTCCTCCGCTCGCTTGAATTCTACTGGCAGGAGGGCCACACCGCCCACGCCGACGAGGAAGGCGCGGAGGCCGAAACGCTCAGAATGCTCGACGTATATGCCGATTTTTATAAAGAAGCTCTGGCGATCCCCGTCATAAAAGGCAGGAAGACCGACAAGGAAAAATTCGCCGGCGCGAACGCCACTTATACGATCGAGGCGATGATGCACGACGGAAAAGCGCTGCAGTCGGCGACCTCTCACAATTTCGGCGACGGCTTCGCGAAAGCCTTCGGCATACAGTACACCGACAGGGACAAGACGCTCAAATACGTTCACCAGACGTCGTGGGGACTTTCGACCAGAACGATCGGCGCCATCATCATGGTGCACGGCGACGACAACGGC
>CADBOE010000115.1 GCA_902796205.1 uncultured Ruminococcus sp.
AATATTGTTTTATCATTTGTATCACCCGTATGAAGGATATACATTATTGCAGTTCCTTTGTCAAATTTTTCATGCGTGAGCCCTGCCGGGAGAGGCCCGCGTCGTTGACCGCGCCCCCGTTCGTATGATATAATCTGCCGGAAATCAAAAACGAACGGAGACGCACAATGATAGTACTTGTTGTAAACGCGGGAAGCTCATCGCTGAAATATCAGCTCTTTGATACTGCCGGTAATTCCGTCCTGGCAAAAGGTATCTGCGAACGGATCGGTATCGGCGGCGAGATCACGCATAAAATGAGCGGGCGCGACGATTATAAACGCGCCGTGGAAATGAAAGATCACACCGAGGCCACGAAGGTGCTTATCAGAACACTTACGGACCCTGCGGTCGGCTGCATAAAAGACATGAGCGAGATCGAGGCGGTCGGGCACCGGATAGTTCACGGAGGCGCGTATTTCAGCGAATCAGTGCGCGTTACGGACGAAGTCATAGCGAAGCTCGAGCTATGCCGCGACCTTGCCCCGCTCCACACCGGAGCGCACCTGATGGGGATCAGAGGCTGCGTTGCCGCCATGCCTGAAACGCCGCAGGTGCTCGTTTTTGACACCGCGTTCCACCAGACGATGCCGGATTACGCGTACACCTACCCGATCCCGTATGAAATGGCGCAGGAATACCGGATCAGAAGATACGGCGCGCACGGAACGTCGCACAGATACGTCGCGGGTGAGATGTGCGGGATACTCGGAAGGATCGAAGGCACGAAGATCGTTACGTGCCACCTCGGAAACGGCTCGTCGATATCCGCCGTGAAGGACGGTAAGGTCATCGACACGTCCATGGGATTCACGCCTCTCGACGGTCTCGAAATGGGAACGAGATGCGGCGCGATCGACCCCGCCATAGTTCCGTTCATAATGGACAAAAAAGGATTTACTCCGGATGAAATGAGCTCATTCATGAATAAGGAATGCGGGCTGCTCGGCGTTTCCGGCCTTTCTCCCGACTGCCGCGACCTCGGCGAAGCCGTCAAAGCGGGCAACGGACGCGCGGCGCTCGCCGTCAATATTCTTACGTATCAGATCAAAAAATATATCGGCTCATACGCTGCGGCGATGAACGGCCTCGACGCTGTCGTTTTCACGGCGGGGATCGGCGAGAACCGCGACGAGATAAGAGCGGCCGCCTGCCGCGATATGGACTGGCTCGGAATAAAGCTCGACGAAGAGATCAACGGGCGCACCAAGAAGCAGGGCGACAACGTATGTATTTCCGCCCCGGACTCGAAGGTGCTCGTTTACGTCATACCAACAAACGAGGAACTTGTCATCGCATCCGACACTGAGCGGATAGTAAAGGGAGGAAACTGCTGATGCAAAAAACGATTGACGAAAGGAACAGGAACGGAACGGCCGCCGTCAGGTTCGGCGCCTGGCTGCTGGCGGCAGTGATGATCTTCACGCTCGCCGGAATAGGCGGCGCGCGCGGAAGCCGGGTAGAAGCTGCCGGAAGCGACACGTATTCTCTCGGCGGGGGCGGAGGCTCCGGCTCCGTGTCAGTCCTCAAGGGAGAAAGCATTTACGTGCAGATCAAAGTTTCGGCGGCGTTCAGATCGCTGAGCTTCGATATTCATGGCTCCGGAGAAGGAAAAAAAGCGACAGTCTCGCTTCATAGATGGAACAAAAACATTATCGACAGCGGAAACGGCGCCCCCGTTGCTTCGACGGAGATCTCCGGCTGGGAGTCGGGCGGACAGGTCTCAATCTCAGGCGACGGATTTGACGCCGGGGAATACGTCGTGAAGTTCACGCTCAACGAAGCGGAAAGCGCGAAGGGAAAATTCGGAATAAAGCTCGAAAAGAAAAGCCGCACGGGAGTCGCCGTCTTCGGCAAGGGTTACTCCACGGAAGGCTCCCCGAAGGGACAGATCGTGCTCAGCGCAGCCGGCGGCGATCCGTTCGTGAAAGTATCCGCGAATAAGGATTATCCCTATCATCAGGCCCCGCCGGCGTATCAGTTTACGGACGATACCGCTGTCGTAAAGCTCGGCATCGACCCCACGCAGTGGAGCGCGGTGGACGGACTCGGGCGCACGGTTCCGGGCTACCGGGAGGTCGGCGCGAAGAAAGACAAGGTCGTCGGAATGTTCTACTGGACGTGGCACACGGGCAATATGCAGTCCAAGGCCGTCAACGTCAACAATATTATCCTTGAAAACCCCGACGCCATCCACGACTACAAGCACAAGATCTGGAAGAACAACTCGGTCGGATCGTATTTCTGGAACGAGCCGATCTACGGATATTATACCGAAATTGACGAATACGTTCTCAGAAAGCACGCCGAGCTTCTTGCCGACGCGGGAGTCGATTTCGTGCTGTTCGACTGCACGAACGGCGACCTTACCTGGGAGGACGCCTACCTCAATCTTCTGAAGGTCTGGTCCGAGGCGCGCGAACAGGGCGTCCGCACCCCGCAGATCGGCTTCATGATGCAGTTCTGGTGGGATGACAAAAACACGCCTTCCTCGCTGAAGCAGGTCTACGACGCCATTTACCGCGACGGAAAATATCAGGATCACTGGTTCTACTGGGAGGGAAAGCCGCTCATCATGAGCATGCACGGCGGCCTTAACAAAAACGATCTGCTCGAGGAGGAGATCCGCCAGTTCTTCACGTGGCGTCAGGGCGTTCCCTCGTACTGGGAGGGCGACGGAGACGACAGCATGTGGGGCTGGCTCCACGTATATCCCCAGGCCGTCTACAGAAACGCCGACGGCACCGTGGAGCAGACTACCGTAGGCGTCTGCATGAACGCCGACTGGTCGACGCGACAGCTCTCCGCTCAGAACGGCGAGCACAACATGGGCCGCAGCTATACCGAGCAGAAGGATTTCAGTTATTCGTACGATTACAGAGGAAAAACGGTAAATGTTGACAAAAATATAGAGAACGTCTCGTTTTACGGACTGAATTTCCAGGAACAATGGGATTTCGCGATGTCCGTTGACCCGGAGATCGTATTCGTCACCGGATGGAACGAGTGGATAATGGGCCGTTTCGAAGAATGGATGGGCGTGAAGAACGCGTTCCCGGATCAGTTCAACGACGAGAATTCGCGCGATCTGGAGCCGTCCAAGGGTGCGCTCAAGGACTATTATTACTACCAGCTCGTCGCCAATATCCGCCGCTTCAAGGGCGCTTCTCCCGTGAACGTTCAGGAGACCGCGAAAACCATCGACATCAACGCCGGCGCGGAGCAGTGGAACGATCCCGGTATCGTAACGTATAACCATTACACCAAAAACACTTACGAGCGCAACGCGAGAACGTGGGGCGTGAAATACGTCGGCGATCCGATCCGCAACGATTTCAGAACGGCGAAGGTCTCTTTTGACGCTGACAATATCTATTTCTACGTCGAAACGGAAGAGCCTGTGACGGCCTCCACCGACGCGAACTGGATGCGTCTCCTTCTCGACACTCAGGCGGCAACGGCCGATTCGAAGGACTGGGAGGAATTTGAATATATCATAAACCGCGAATCGCCTTCCGGCACGACGCTGACCGTCGAAAAGAGCACCGGCGGCTGGAACTGGGAAAAGACGGGCGACGCCGATTTCACCGTCAGCGGAAATATCATGCAGATCCGCGTTCCGAGAACGGCTCTCGGCCTCACGGATACGGACTCGTCACTGTCGTTCGGATTCAAGTGGTGTGACAACAATCTCACCGGCGGCGATATAATGACGCTCTATACCGAAGGCGACGCCGCTCCCGGCGGACGGTTCACGTTCGCTTTCACGTCGGACGCCAAAGCGGCCGCGCCGGCTTCTTCCGATCCCGGATCGGATCACGGCGGTACTGACGGAAAGCCTTCCGGCAACAATTCGCTTACGGTCCTTTCCATTGTCGCCGGAGGCGCGGCTGTGGCAGCCGTTGCGGCCGCGGTCGTGGTGGTGACCGGGAAAAAGAAGAAATCGTGATTTCTCACGGGTTCTGAATAACGGATAATATAAAAGCCGGTAAACTGACGAAACGATGCGAAAGTTACCGGCTTTTATTTTTTTTATTCAGCCCGCGGCCGCCCGTCTGCTCAGCCGCAGAAGTGGAAGCCCGTGCCGATCAGGCCGGACTGATTGAAATTGTCGATGTCGTGGCGGATGATATAATCCATGTAAGACGCGACCATTTTAGCGGTGAGAAGATATCCGGCGGCGTTCATATGGCCGCTCGTGAAGAATCTGCGCTTGAAATCGCCGTCATATTCGGGAGCGAAATCGTGAAGATCGATCACGTAGGTGTTGTCGAAATGGGCGGCGAGATCGTACATGAGCGCGCGGTGGGCGATCCTCTTGTCCTCCGCGGCTTTTTCGGCGTCGTTGTTCACCGGTTCGCGCGGCATCGTGATAAGGAAGAATTTCGCCTCCGGCTGGAGCTCTTTATAGTGCTGTATCATGCGTGCGTAATAGCCGCAGAACGTCGGATTGTTGTAATGCCAGTTCGGCTTTACGTCCTCGGCGACGCTGCCGATCTCCTGATTGAGGCCGAACAGGTCGTTGCAGCCCATCGCGATGAGATACGCCTGCGCGAGCTTGTCGCGGCCCCACCATCCCATGGCGTCCGCGTAGTTGTTGCAGTATTCCGACGCGGTCATGCCGCCGCGCGAGAAATTGTAGACCGTCGTGCCGGCAAGGCGGGCGAGATACTGTCCCCATGAATAATCGAACCAGTCGTGGTACGTGGTGGGGCTTCCGACGTCTCTCGCTTCGAGTTCGCCGGACGAAAGGCTGTCGCCGACAACGGCGATCGTCCTGAAAATTCCCGTGAAGCCTCCGTCCGTTACGATATTGTCGAGAGGCTTCTCGTCCGGGTCGCAGCTGTAAAGTTGTTTAACGTTCATTTGAATCGATCCTTTCAGTGTATCAGTTTAGTAAACGCGTGCAGATCGCGTCGGTCGTGCCGGCCGCGATAATCGCATTGATCGCGTAGAATAAATCGGGTGCCCCGGCGAGGCAGTAACGCAGTAATGCAGTAAAAAGCAGGTCAGTAAACCGCTTTTTCGAAGCGAATCGTTGCCGCCGCGCCCGCGCCGCCGTCAATTCTGGAATTCCGCATCATTATGGCGGTAACACCGTTTGACGGGTCGATCCAGAAGTGGGTGCCGTACGCCCCGCTCCAGCCGAACGAGCCCGCCGGCAGAGTAGGATGGCCGTCTCTGATCACGCGTACGCCGAGCCCCCACGTTTCGACCGGCCCGATGCCTGCCGTTCCCGGAAGAGGCCAGGGCGCCTGCATGACCCGTACCGCCGCGGGAGAGAGCACCCTCGCCCCGTCGAGCGTTCCGTCCAGGCGGAGCATTTCGGCGAATTTCGTATATGCGTTCAGCGTGCCCGCGAGCGAAGCGCCGGCGCAGAAATACGTCAGCGGGAATCCCTCGAACGTCGTGCGGCCGAGCGAGGTGTCCATGAAGCCGTTTCCGTTTTCGTCGCGCGAAAACATGCACATCATGCGGCTCCACTGCTCATCCGAAGGCGTGAACGTTATGTCGGTCACGCCGATCGGGTCAAAAATATTCTTCTGCACGAATTCGTTGAACGGCATTCCGGAGACGAGCTCCACGATTCGGGCGGCAACGTCCTGCGCCGCCACGGCGCTGTAGCCGGTGGCTTCGTCCGGCTGGAAATCGAGCGGCAGATTTTTGCCCATCCAGTCGGTTATGTCGCGGAGCGTTTTCATGTTGCCGGCGCCGGCGCGTCCGAGCGCCTGATAGCCCATTTCTCCCGAAGCGATGCCGTTGACGTGGCTCAGCAGATGGTGGATGCGAAGCGGCTTTTTAAGCTTTTCGCCCGGGACGAAGTCCGCCGTGCCGTCCTCGCGGAGCTCCTTGCGGCCGACGCGCATTTCGTAATAATCGGGCAGATATTGTCCCACGCAGTCGTACAGGCTCAGAAGCCCGCGGTCCTGGGCGGCGAGCACCGCCGCGGCGGTGACGGGCTTTGTCATTGACGCCAGTCTGAACATCGTGTCGGCCGTTACGGGTTGTTTCGTTTCGAGATCCGAAACGCCGTCGATCACCTCCGCCACCGTTTCTCCGTTCTGCAGCACACGAAGAGCGATGCCGGAATAGAGGCTTTCGCTGATTCCTTTTGTTACGAGCGCTGACAATCTTTCCTGCAGCGCGTTTCCGTCGAGTTTTATCATATTTATCACTGTTTGCTTTCTGGTTTCTGACGTGCGGTTATGGCCGGGGCAGGGGCCGCAGCCGCAGCCGGAGCGATCGGCGTCAGCCGAGGTCGACCGGTTCGGTTTCGTTTTCGTTTCCGGTTTCGGATCCGGTTTCGTTGTCCTTTGCCTGATCGTTATTCGCCGTGTCGGTGTTGTCGGGAAGATGCACGAGGCCTTCCTTTACGCCTCTCGTCTGGCAGGTCTGGCACATGCGCGTCTTGCCGTTTTCGACGGCGGCCTGTGAAGTTCCGGTAAGAAGATCGGGCGAATTGTTCAGGTGACCGCAGTCTTCATAGAGATGATATACGGTCCCGCTCTTCGTCCAGTAAACGGATTCGTAAACCTCGCCGGTCTCGATGCCGGCCTCTTCAAGAACCTGCTCCTGAGAAACGGGATTCCAGTCGATTCCGGAGAGGACGCCAACGGCAAGCAGCACGACGGCAACGCCCGCGGCGATCGCTTTCGACTTTCCGTCGGCTTTCTTGTCGGTGAGAGCGAAAATAATGAACGGAACGAACGCAACGACCGCGATGATAACGCCAAGATTGTTCTGGATCCAGAATTTTGCCTTGTTCTTTTCAGACGCGGGATCAAGATGGTTTGCTTTTTTCCACAGCTGCGAACCGATAACGACGAGGATGAGGTCGAGCGCGAGGCAGACGATCCACGAAATGGTCCAGCCGGGATTGTCGGCAATGAATTTCCAGGGGATGACTTTTTTGAAGCAAAGGATGGCCAGAACTTCAAAACCGAGCCCAAGCAGCCACAAAATAACCGCGATTATTCTGTAGGGCTTCGCGTTTTTGTTCATGATCCCGAGCAGATCCTGTTTTCCGACGCTTTGCTGCTCCACGTGTGTGATATTGTGCTGCACCCGGGCTTTCGTGCCGGCCGATCTCGTGTCGTTTCCTCCGGCGGTGCGGGTCTTCTCCGCTTCTTTTTTTGCTTTTACAGCTTCAAGCGCTTTTTTCGCGGCTTCGGCTGCCGCGGAATTCTGATTTTTTGTTGCCATCTTGTCTGCTCCTTTTCTTTTGTGTAGAAATAGTGTCTGCATTCTAACATAATGCCCGGCGGCAGTCAATATCCGTGCAACGGGGGACAGACCCCGGTTTTGACCCTGCCCCTGTGAGGATGCAACGGGGGACAGACCCCGGTTTTGACCCTGCCCCCGGGAGGATGCAACGGGGGACAGACCCCGGTTTTGACCCTGCCCCCGGGAAGGTGCAACGGGGGACAGACCCGGGTTTTGACCCTGTCCCCGGGAGGATGCAACGGGGGATAGACCCGGGTTTTGACCCTGTCCCCGGGAAGGTGCAACGGGGGACAGACCCGGGTTTTGACCCTGTCCCCGGGAGGACGCAACGGGGGACAGACCCCGGTTTTGACCCTGTCCCCGGGAAGGTGCAACGGGGGACAGACCCGGGTTTTGACCCTGCCCCCGAGAGGATGCAACGGGGGACAGACCCGGGTTGCCGGGGTTGTTTCGGCCGTGTTTTTTGACAAATGCCGGCGGATGTGTATAATAAAATTCACCGCAAAAGGAGGCGCATGGAAAATGCAGGCGACAGTCACAAAAGACGGCGAAACAATTAAAGCCGCGATCTGCGGAAGGCTCGATACCGTAACAAGCGCGGAACTGAACGAGCAGTTGAAAAGCGCGGGGATCGACAATTGCGATATTGACCTCGATTTTGTCGGGGTGGAGTATATTTAATCGGCCGGACTGCGTTTGCTCGTAGCGCTCCGCAAACAGGCAGACACGACGGGAAACAGTATGACGGTCAGAAGAAATATCAACAGAGTTGTCCGCGAGGTGTTCCGCGTGGCAGGATTTGAAAAAGTATTCACGGTCGTTTAAGATCCGAAATAGACCTTAACGGTCGGTTAAACCTGAACCGCTCCCGCGCACGCGCACGCGCGCCGGAATGGAGCTGAAATGAAAGCGACAAAATTCACCATTGGCCGAAAACTGTTTCTCCTTTCATTGATACCGATCGCGGTGATGATCGCCGCGGCGCTCGTTGTGTCGTCGATGCTTTTCGACCGCAAGATCCGCCAGGACGCCCGCAAAGTGACGACGCAGGCCGCAGACAACACCGCCGCCGGACTCAACGTACTTTCGTTCCTGAAATATACCGACCGGTCCGTATCAGGCAGCCGCGACGCCGGCGGGACCGCGGAGGATTAACGCATGTCCGTCAGCGTTACGTTTCTGAAAGGCGTAAAAGGAAAGCGCCGGCAGCAGTTGAATGAACTCGGCGTCGAGACCGTCGACGATCTCGTGCGCCTCATGCCGCGGTATTACGAGGACAGGTCCGGTATCAGGAGCTGCTCGGAGCTTTCGGACGGTGCGGGCGCGACCGTGAAGGTCCGGATAATGCGTATATCGTTCAGGCAGATAAACAGGAGCAGGTCGGTGCTGAATCTCCTGTGCGAGGACGACACGGGCCGGATCGGCATATCGTTTTTCAATCAGAGATATATACGCGACAGATTTGAAAAGGGGCAGGAGGCTCTCTTCTTCGGAAAAGTTGTCCGCGGCTACAGGGGCGGCCTGGAAATGGTGAATCCGGAATTCGTGCTGCCGGAGGACGGCGTCATGCTGACCGACGGGGAAATAAAAGGCTTCAGCGGCGTTTATCCGGTTTATCCGCTTACAAAAGGGCTTTCCCAGAAAATGCTGCGGAAATTCATCGGCGAGGCGCTTTCGCTCGTGCCCGAATTTGCCGATCCGCTTCCCGAAAGCATAAAAAAAGAATATTCACTTATCCGGCTGAACGACGCGATCAGGCGGGTCCACAGGCCGGAAACGGTCGGCGACGCGGAAGAAGCGCGGCGGAGGCTCGCTTTTGACGAGCTTCTCGGGACAAGGCTCATGCTGCTGCTGATGAAGCAAAGCTATGCCGGCGGGGCCGGAGGCAACCGATTCAACGACGAACCGCTCACGCCCGCTCTCAGAAAGCTGCTCCCGTTCGAACTGACCGATTCGCAGGAGGCCGTCTGGCGCGATATTCAGGCGGATATGGCCGTAAACAGGCCGATGAACCGTCTGGTTATGGGCGACGTCGGCTCCGGCAAAACGGTTCTTGCCATGCTCGCCATTCTCCGCGCCGCCGGAAACGGTTTTCAGTCCGCGTACATGGCTCCGACCGAGGTCCTCGCCGAGCAGCATTACGCCAATATCGCGCCAGTGTTCGGGAAGCTCGGCGTTTCCTGCGCGCTCCTCACGGGCGCCGTGACCGGGAAAAACAGGGCCGAGATCCTGGAGCGTATCGCCGACGGAACGCTGTTGTGCGTCATCGGCACGCACGCGCTCATTCAGCGCGGCGTCAGCTGGAACCGCCTCGGCCTCGCCGTTACCGACGAGCAGCACCGGTTCGGCGTGCGTCAGCGGGGGATGTTTTTTGAAAAATCAAAGGGCTCCGCGGTTCCCGACATACTTGTAATGACCGCGACTCCCATACCGCGCACGCTCGGCATGATCCTTTACGGGGACATGGATATCTCGCGGGTGGAGACGCTTCCGACGGGAAGGAAGCCGATACAGACCTACCTTGACGACGGACGCCGGCGGGAGAGGATTTACCGCTGGGCCGCGGAGCTTGCCCGACAGGGAAGGCAGATCTATATCGTTCACGCCGCCATCGGAGACGAAAAGGGAGCGGACGGGGCTGACGGAGAGGAAGCGGAGGAAGACGCGGGGGTCACGACGGACGTTCTCTCCGCGACGGACAATTTTGCCGAAGCGTCGGGTACGTATTTTTCCGGGTTGACAACGGCGCTTCTGCACGGCCGCCTTCCCGACAGGGAAAAGAACGATATCATGCGCCGTTTTGCCGGAGGCGAAATCAGCGTGCTCTTTTCGACGACCGTTATAGAGGTCGGCGTCGACGTGGCCAACGCGTGCCTGATGATCATAGAAAATTCCGAGCGTTTCGGCCTTTCGCAGCTTCACCAGCTGAGAGGCCGCGTAGGGCGCGGGAGCGAGCAATCATATTGCGTACTCCTGACGACGCATCATATAAACCCGGATCCGCCCGACGACGATCTTGTTTCCCGCCGTCTGCTGACGCTGAGGGACTGCCTGAGCGGCGAAAAAATCGCCGAAGAGGATCTCAGGCTCCGCGGTCCGGGAGACTTTTTCGGCGTAAGCCAGCACGGCCTTCCGGCTTTTCATGCCGCGAATCTCTATACAGACGGAAAATTGCTGGAAATAACGGAAAATATTGCCGCCCGCATCGCCTCGGCGCCGGAAAACAGCGAATATTCGGAATATATCGACCACGTGCGAAAGCGTATGCCGGAGGCCGCCGTGCTCTGATCAGCCTGCGGGGGATCACATGCCGGACGTCGCCGTAAGCCGTACCTCCGTACCACATACCCTGTTCATCCCGCGCCGAAAGCGGAATCGAGAGCTTTGTTCAGGCGGTTCAGAACGCCTTTTTTGTCCGTGCACCACGCGGGGGCGATGAGCAGCTTCCGGGGAGGATCGCCGGTGAAGCGGTGTATGACGATCTCCGGAGGCAGCAGCCGTACGGCGGAAACGATCAGCTCCCTGTATTCTTCTTCGGTCAGCGCGGGAAACGCTCCGGCGAGATACAGACCGGCGAGATCGGTCCCTTTCAGCACGTGCAGAAGCTGGAATTTCACGCCGCAGACTCCCGAGCGGGCAACGTATTTTACGGATTCGAGCATCATTTCCCTGCTTTCGGGCACGAGGCGATCTCCTTCCGCGGGATACGGAAGCCCGAATATCAGATGCGTGACGACCCTCGCGCCTGCTTTTTTCAGATCGCTGACGGCTCTGTCGTACGTTTCGAGCGGATAGCCGCGGCGAATGAAGGCGGCCGTCTTTTCATGTATCGTCTGCAGCCCGAGTTCTACGAAAAGGACCGTTTTTTTCGCGAGTCTTTCGAGCATTTCGATTATCTCCGGCGGCAGGCAGTCGGGACGGGTGGCGATCGAGAGCGCCTTCACCGACGGGTCGGAAAGAGCCGCGTTGAAAAGAGGCTCCAGCCGTTCCGCGGGGCCGTACGTATTTGTGAAATTCTGAAAATATGCTATAAAGCCGGCTTTGCCGACGTCGATCTTGCGCCCGAGCCGCTGCTTTGCCCTGTCCAGTTCCTCCTGCCTGCCCGTAAAGCGTTCCGCGAAGTCGCCTCCGCCCGCGGAAGAGCAGAAAATACAGCCACGGCTCCCGGCGCGCCCGTCCCTGTTAGGGCAGGTGCATCCGATATCGAGGGCGAGCTTGTAGATCTTCCGCCCGAATTCGGCGCGGAGACTTTCTCCGGCGGTCAGAGGGCGCGTGCCGTATGAACGTTCTGTGAAAGCACTATTATCCGTTGTATTCACTTTTTTCTGTTTACAAGACAAAAAACGGCTGCCGCAGCGGCCGTGCCCGCGGCGAATCCGGCGAAGTCGATCACAACGTCGATGACTTCAGGGGAACGGCCGGGCGAAAAATATTGCAGCGTTTCGTCGGCAATTGCGGAGAGGAGCCCGAACGAGGTCAGCCAGCCGAAAGCCGGGAACGCGGCGGACGGCAGTTTTCCGCCTTTCATCTTCACGCGCAGCAGCACCGTCAGCGAAGACAGGACTCCGAGCAGGAGAAATTCGACGAAATGCGCGGCTTTTCTGACGAGATGATCCGTTATGCCCGGAAAAATATCCCGGAGCAGGGAAAGAAGCCGGCCGCTGTCGTCGGAAGAATCGGCGGCGGTTTTCAGCGAATTCGAGAAAAGGAAGAAAAGCCAGATAACGGTCAGGCAGAGCAGAATGATATTGACCGCGGTCCCGCGCCGGTACGTCCGGCTTTTCTCCCTCTGAAGCATCAGCGAATTACCGTTATCTCTGCGGGAGCTTCGATCCTGGATACGATCTCGCCCTTCGTGTTGTATTTGTGAATAACGTGTATCGTGCCGTAAGGCGTCGGATAAGTGCCTTCCGCGAAGCGGAGATCCCCGAGCCTCGGAGCGATGCGGACGGTCTTGCAGCCGGGCTCAACGGGCGTGATTCCGAGCACGTATTTCGAGAGGAACGCGGCGGGGCCGGACGCCCAGCCGTGGCACAGGCTGTGGCGGAAGCCGACGTAGCAGTACGCGCCGTAATCGCCGTGAAGGTCTTTTACTCCCTCGGGGACGAGCTCGTCGATCCTGCCGGAGCCCTCGAGCCATTCGAGATTGAAGTCCTCCCAGAACGTTGTCGCTCCGCGGTCGAGCATCGCTCCCCAGAAATCGCGTATCATATCGAGGGCGGCGCCGGTCTCGTCCAGCTCGGCGAGAGCCTGAAGAACGTAGAAGCCGAAGAAAGTGGAAATGCGGTAGGCGCCGTCTTTTTTTATGACGTTGTCAGCCAGTGCGCGGGCCGCGGAGCCGTCCGCGATACCGGCGAGGATGAGCATTGCCGCCGCCTGCTTGTTGCCGTTCGGGTCGGGCATATGAGAGCGGAGCTTTTCCGAGGCCTCGCGGCACATTGCCGCCGCTTCGGCTTCGCCGAGCTCGTCGCACAGGAACGCTCCGGCGTCGAAGCACATTTTCAGCATACCCTGATAACCTGCGTGGATGGCGGCGGGATCGTTGTCGCTGGGCCAGTCGAGAAGGCGTCGGCCGGGGAGCTTTTCGCTGCCGTCGTTACCGACGTAATCGCGGAAAAATCCGAGAAGCTTTACGAGGTATTCGCGCTGCTCCGCCAAGTATTCCTTGTTTCCGTTCTGCATGTACCAGCCGTAATGGACGAGCACCCACCATACGGAATAGCCGGATATCCCGCACATCATGAGCGGAAGCGGAGATTCGTCGCGCGCCAGGTCGAGGCTCTTTTCGACGCTCGGATCGTGACCGAAAACGGCCTGGATGGTGGAGGTTTCGGGGTGAATGTCGCCGATCCACACGAGCCGGTCGCGCTTTATGCCGTCCCAGACGTATTCCTGCATGTTGAGGTGAACGGTGTACGCGGCGGTGTTCCAGATGCGGTCGAGCCTTGCGTCGTTTGAGTGGAACGAGCCCTTGTATTCGAGCTCGCGATATACGAATATGCCGTCGACGGCCATTATCCTGATCGAGGCACCCGGGTCGAGAAGGTCGATCCTGGCGAACCTGAATCCGGAAGGCCCGAGCTCAGGCATGCTGTAGTGGCCGACGTCGATAATCTGGTCGCGGTTAATGTGATCGTTCGTGGCGTTCTGCTTTCCGCCAAGCTCGGACATCGCCTCCTGGGCGGATTCGCCGAAGCGGACCCTCAGCTTCACGCGGGAGGGATTCGGGCTGTGAATGAATATTTTCAGATTTCCGTGAAATTCCACGCCGTAATCGATGAGGATCGCCGCGGGCGAAAAACCGTCGCCTTCGGGACCGTTGGCCATTGTCATCATTTTCTGTATATTGAAGTGGATCTGTTCGGGATGAGGCTCGAGCAGGCATTCCTCTCCGGTGACGCCGGGCGTTTTCCAGAGAATACGCTTCGGCAGCATGAAGCGGCGAACGCGCGGATCGGGCTCGGTTCTGCAGAGCGTTTCGGGCGCACGGATCCCGGCGGGAACGAAGTTGGGATTCTGGTTCATGTTGACCTCCTGGATATTAGGATTTGATGGGCCAATGCTAACACTTTTGCGCGGTCGTTGTCAACGGATTTGTGCCCGTTCCGGGGCTGTCCCCCGTTGCATCTTTGCCAGGGACAGAAGGCGAAACGAGGGTCTGTCCCCCGTTGCATCTTTGCCGGGGACAGTGGTGAAACGAGGGTCTGTCCCCCGTTGCATCTTTGCCGGGGACAGAGGGCGAAACGAGGGTCTGTCCCCCGTTGCATTTTTGCCGGGGACAGAAGGTGAAACGAGGGTCTGTCCCCCGTTGCATTTTTGCCGGGGACAGAGGGCGAAACGAGGGTCTGTCCCCCGTTGCATGTCCCCGGGTGCACCTCGTTGCCGCGTCGAGCTTCTCCGCATTTCAAATTAACAGTAGACACGGGGCGCCCGCGGTCGCTATAATGGCGGTACCGTAAATCAATATCCCGACGAGGGATCGGATCCGGGCAAATAATAGTTTTCCACAGCGAGACTGTTGAAAACCCGCGGGCGGTTGTGGAAAAACCTGCGGGAAATTCCGGGGAAAGTGTGGAAAATAAAAAGGAAAAGGTGGAAAATATGAGGAAATATCTGCTGCCGGCGGACGGGAAGCCGATCAAGGCAAATCTCCATTGTCACAGTACGTATTCGGACGGGAAATATACCGTCGAACATCTGAAGAAAATTTATGAAGAAAAAGGTTACGGCGTGGTCGCTTTTTCGGATCACAACCGTCTTCTTCCGCACCCGGAGCTCAGGAGCGACGGGTTCGTCCCGCTCACCGCGACAGAGATCGACGTCAACGGGCCGGAGGAGCGCACGTATCATCTTAATTTCTTTTCGGCGGATCCGGACAGGACCGAATTCCCGGAGATAGACAGGATTTACGGCGTCGACGGAGTTAACGAAATAATCCGCAGAGGCAACGAGGCCGGCTTTCTCTGTCAGTACAACCACCCCCGCTGGTCGCTCCAGACGCCCGAGGACTTCACCGGACTGCGCGGACTCTGGGGTTTTGAAGTTTTCAACACCGGCTGCGAGGTGTCGATGTGCGACGGCTGGGGAGATTACGAATACGAAGTGATGTGCCGGGACGGGAAGGAACTGCCGGTCGCCGTTGCCACCGACGACAATCACAACTGGCCGGTAGAGCCGGGCGATGCGGGCGATCCCTACGACGACTCGTTCATGGGCTGGACGACGATAATTGCTCCCGAGCTGTCGTATTCCGCGGTCATTGACGCGATGAAAAAAGGCAACTGCTACGCGACCACGGGACCGGAAATAACCGGACTTTACGTCGAAAACGAGAAACTTCACGTCGAATGTACGCCCGCGAAGGCAATATTCATACGTTTTGAGAGAAGACGTTCGGACTACAGGAGAAGCAACGGCCGCGACATCACCGGCGCCGAATTCGACGTCAGCGGCGACTACCGGTTTTTCCGCCTTGAGATACACGACGGCGAGGGCAACAAGGCGATGACAAGGGCCTACAGCCGCGACGAGATATACGGAAATGCCGACCGCTGAGCACGGATTATTTCCCGGGAAATAATTTGTCTTCCGAATGAAACTGCCTGTATCATACGTGCCGCGAAGCACGTGCAGCAGCAGAAATAATTCGGAAAGGCGGTGCCCCGCGCACGGGCGGGGCGAAAACAAAATGCTTGTTGATTTGATCGAGTTCAGATTCGGAGGCGCGGCAGATACGCGCGGAGAGAAAGAGGTCATTTTCGAAGGGTGGTTCCCGGAGGGAACGGAAAAAGAAACGGTGATACGGCTCCTGAACACGGAGCCGCCCGGGTTCGGGAAAAGGAAAAAATGCGGCCGGGACGACAGCGGTTGCGGAGACGACTGCGAAAAATGTATGTTCGGACCTGCAGAAACGGTCAGCAGAGTCGTTGAGTTTTACTACGGCGACGGGACCCGGGAAAAGTGCGACACCGAAGGCTCGCCGGCGGCGCCGGAGTACGAGGCAGGGAAGGCGCAGCCTGTATTTATGGAAAAAACGGGACACAGAATGCTTGTGCTGCTGCCGGGCGAGGCTCCGTACTGCGCCGTCATACAGGACAGACTCGGCGAGCTGCAGCGCTGTGTCGGGGGACTTATAGAGATCACATATCCGTTTGACGACGACTGCGTTGTTATCGGAAACGAAGAAGCAAAGCTGATCGGTATGGCGGGAAACCGCCGGATAAACGGCGAAATATACGCGGGGCCGCTTCTTATCGCCGGCGACGACGGAGAGGGGGGCCTGTGCAGCCTGACCGAAGAGCAGATCGGCAGATACGCGGGAGCTTTTGCGGAGCCGGAATATATTTCCGACGCGGAAGTGGAGAGAAGCATAGGTTTTACGATATACGCGGTATAGGGAACATACGGCAGAATATGTGGCGGCGCCGGTGAAAAAGGCGTCGCGGAAAACGGAAAATGACAATACGGAAAGGCGCGGTTGATCATGGACAGATTCAAAGGATTCCTGAAGGCAAAACCTGTTTTTATCGGAGATTATGACGGAAAAGGGAATATGCAGGTAGGATTCTGCAGGCTCATCCGCGGTCTCCGTAAAGGAGACAGGGTAAACGCGGCTGTGGCGGCAGGTACGTTTTACCGGCTGTTTATCAACGGCCGGTTTTCCGCTCACGGGCCTGCCCGGGCGGCCGAGGGTTATCTTCGCGTCGATGAGCTCGACGTGAGTTCTTATATCGCGGACGGCGACAATTTTTTCGCGTTCGAGGTGTGCCATTACGGCTTTCCGTTCGGCGGATATTCAAACGACGTCGCCCCGGTGGACGGTCTTCTGCAGGCCGAGATCACGCGGCCCGGAAAAAGCGGGGACGTGACCGAGGTGCTCGACGCCACGTCGGCAGACTGGAAGGCGAGGGTCGTCGACAGCCGGGTGAGAGCGACCGAAAGAATATCTCATTGCCGCGAAAATACTGAGAATTATATACTTAAAGAGGGCTGGAGCGACTGGCGTACCGATCCGGCGCTCTGCACCGCGGGGACAGTCGAGCTCGGGGACAAATATGTGCTCCTCCGGCGCGGGATGGCGCTTCCATCGTTCGCGCGCGAGGGCGGAGCCAGACTTACGTCCTTCGGAGCGGCAAGGACGGACGTGGACAAAGAAGTCGGAGACGACTGGTTTTCCGCGTCGATAAGAGATTATCTTAAAAACGTTCCGGAGCGTCCCGTGCTCGATTACAGGCGGACGGAGGATCTGCCCGCCCCGGCGTCGATGTTGTTCACGGGAACAGCGGGCGGCGGGATCGATATAAAAGGCATCGCTCCCGGCGAGACGGCGTATTTTCAATACGACATCGGAAAACCGCGCGTCGGTTTTATCTCGCTGACCGCGGAAACGGCGGCTCCTTGCGTGCTCGACGTGGTACACCTTGAGAGCATGAGCCTTTTTGACCGCAAAAACGAGATTTCCGGCGGAGCGAATCCGGTGGCGCGGCTGCATCTTCCCGCCGGGAGAACGGAATTCGTGTTTTTTGAGCCCGTTCTCGTCCGCTATCTCAAATTTTACGTGCGGCCGGAAGCGGAAAACGGCGCCGCGGGCGTAAAGCCCGGCACCGGCACGCCGTGGTTCTCGATGAACGCCCCGGAGATCATCGATTATTCGGCGCCGGATAACGGGAACGGCAGTTTTCTGTGCAGCGACGAGGACGTTAACCGCCTTTACGAGGCCGCGCGCCTTACGCTCAAGCTGAATACGCTCGATATTTTTATGGATTGTCCGGAGCGCGAACGCGGCGGCTGGCTGTGCGATTCCCTCTGGACCGCGAGAGCCTTCAGGCATATGAAGGGAGACTGTTCGGTCGAAAAGGCGTTCATCGAAAATTTCCTTCAGACGGACGCGGAAAAGATTTGGCACGGCTTTTTCCCGGAATGCTATCCCGGAACGAAGCCTGATTTTTCTGCCTGCCCGGGCCTTCTCACGTGGAGCTTCTGGCTGATGCTGGAGCTTTGCGAATACGTCCGCAGAAGCGGCGACACGGAATTTGCCGCCGAATATGCCGGCCGCGTCGATGCGTTTGTCCGCGGCAGCCTCGAGCTTCGGGGCGAATCCGGATTGCTCGAAAATACGCCGTGGCTGTTTATCGACTGGTCGATGTCGAACGAATACTGCCGGCCCGTTTCGACCGCGGCGAACGCCCTTTACGCGCTGATGCTCCGGCGTCTCGGCGAGCTCTACGGAAACGGCTCGTGGAAGGAGATCGCGGCGCAGATAAGATCCGTACTTCGGGAAACGCTCGCCGGAAGCGACGTGAACCCTTCCGACACCGGAGGATTTTTAGACGACGGACTCGGTTTTTCGGACGGAAAGCTTTCGAAACGCGGATATTATTCCGAAAGCGCTCAATATACGATGATATGGTCGGAGCTGTTCGACCGCGGCGAAATGCCTGATTATTTCTGGAGGATCGTCCACACGACCGGCGCGGACAGGGATTTTGAATGCGACACGAAGCTGGGCAAGGCCGGACTGTTCATCGGACTCGGCATACGGCTCGATATGCTGTCCAAACTCGGCGAGTACGAAAAAATGCTGAGCGAAATGAAAAAGATATTCATGCCGCAGCTTTCGGAAGGGCCCGGTACGCTCTGGGAAACGCAGGATCCCCTGAACACAAGCCGCTGCCACGGCTTCTGCGCTCACGCCGGAGTGCTGCTGACAAGGGATATTCTCGGTCTCGGCGAGCCGGACGAGCTTACCAAAACGGTCAGGATCGCCCCTCATCCGTGCGGTCTCCGCTGGGCTCGCGGCGTGGTCAATACCTCAGACGGCCTTATTTCCCTTAGCTGGCGGAATCCGCGCGGCGAAAGAGGCGACCGCACCGCCGTTCTCACGGATATGGAGCTTTCGCTTCCCGCCGGCTGGAAGGCGGTTTTTCCCGAGGAATGAAAAGGGCACCGTCGGTTCCGCACGCGAGGTTTCCTGTCAAATAACGTTCGCCGAAGTAAATACAAAACGCAAAAACGGCACAAAAATCGGGAAAACAAAAAAATCCATGCAAAACGTGTTGACTCTCCGTACGCCGCGAGTATAATTAACGCGTTAACAATTAACACGTTAACAAATGCCCGCCCTCAAGGCGCGGGTCGTTACATACGAAACAGAACGGAGCGGTGAGATTGGACGGTAAGAATAACGGCATCCTGAAAAATACGGTGCGGCTGCTCGGGTGCGTTGATCGCGAACACAGGGCGATAATAGAGTCGAAAGTAGAGAAGCTCGGCGTCCACCGGACGCAGCACATGATAATCATGTATCTGGCGAGGCACGACGGAGCCGCTCAGAACGAGCTGGCAAGGGCCTTTGACGTGAGTTCGTCCGCTGTGACGAGCTCCATAAAAAAGCTCGAGGCAGCCGGATTGATCGAGCGCACGAAAAAACCGGGCGACGAACGCATAAACTGCCTGTCGCTGACAGCGGAAGGCAGGGAAATGGTGGAGAGATCGCGCAGACTGTTCCGTACGGTCGACGAGGCGATGTTCGCCGGATTTACCGCTGAGGAGATCGACCGGATCACCGACTATCTCACAAGGCTGAAAATAAATCTTAAAGAATATGCCGCGGCTGAGCTCCGCGACGGACCGGACGCTTCCGGCGATAGCCGCGGCGCCCGGAGCGAAGCAGACGGCACGAAGGAGGCGCGTAAATGAAAAGATGGTTTAAATACGTGCGGCCGTACATGAGCTACTTCATCATCGGGCCTCTTTGCATGATCGTCGAGGTCGTCGGCGAGGTCGTCATGCCGAAGCTGTTCGCGTCCGTGATCAACAGCGCGAACGAAGGTACGCTTACGACCGGCGGCAGCATAACGACGATGGTCCTTATGATATTGACCGCGATCATAATGATGGCGGGAGGCGTCGGAGGCGCGTACTTCAGCGCGAAGGCTTCGGTCAATTTCGCGGCCGATCTGAGGCAGGACCTTTATTCGAAAGTACAGGCGTTCTCGTTTGCGAACATCGACCGCTTTTCGACCGGTTCGCTGGTAACGCGGCTCACGAACGACGTGACCCAGCTTCAGAACTTCATCGCGATGGTGCTCCGGATGGCGTTGAGAGCTCCCGGCATGATGATCGCCGCGCTCATAATGGCAATATTCATAAAGCCGTCGCTCTCCGTCGTATTCGCCGTCAGCATACCGCTCATGCTGATCACGCTGCTGTTCATTATCCGCACGGGCTTCGCGCGGTTCTCGAAAATGCAGGAAAAGATCGATGCCCTTAACTCGACCGTGCAGGAAAACGTAACGAACGTGCGCGTCGTAAAAAGCTTCGTGCGCGAGGAGCACAGCATTGGCCTCTTCCGCAAGGCAAACAGAGATCTCAAGGACGCCGGCATCTCCGCCGTGTCGGTAATGATATTCCTGCAGCCCGTAATGACGCTGTTCATGGATATCACGATCATCGTGGTCATATTGATCGGCGGCAGCATAGTGCTCGGCAACGGCATGCAGGTAGGCGATCTTTCCGCGTTCATAACGTACGTAATACAGATCCTCTCGTCTCTCGTGATGATCACGTTCATGCTGATGATGTCGTCGCGCGCGATGGCCTCCGGGAAGAGGATCATAGCGGTTCTGGACGAAAAGCTCGATATTTCCGATGAAAATGCCGCATATCCCGACAAAAAAGTGGAAAGAGGAAGCATCGAATTCCGCAACGTCTCGTTCCGTTACTATAAAAGCAGCGAGGACAAGGTGCTGGACGGTATAAATCTCTCCATCCCGGACGGATCGATCGTAGGTATCATCGGCTCGACAGGCTCCGGAAAAACTACGCTGGTATCAATGATCCCGCGCCTTTACGACTGCGACGACGGAGAGGTGCTGGTCGACGGCGTCAACGTCCGCGATTACTCTCTCGTGAATCTTCGCGACGGCATCGGCATGGTGCTCCAGAAAAACACGCTGTTCTCCGGAAGCATCGCCGACAATCTCCGGTGGGGCGACGAGAACGCCACCGATGACGAAATGCGCGAATTCGCCGTATACGCACAGGCGGACAAATTCGTCAGCACGTTCACCGAAGGATACGATACGATGCTCGTGCAGGGAGGCACGAACGTTTCGGGCGGACAGAAGCAGCGGCTGTGTATCGCGAGGGCAATGCTGAAAAAGCCGAAAATACTGATCCTGGACGACTCCACGAGCGCGGTCGACACCGCTACCGAAGCGCAGATCAGAAAGGCGTTCAGAGAAGAGCTCTCCGGCTGCACCAAAATAATCATTGCCCAGAGGATATCGTCTGTGCGCGACGCGGATATGATAATCGTCCTCAACGACGGGCGGATCACCGGGATCGGAAAGCACGACGAGCTGCTTGAAAACAATACCGAATACCGCGAGATATACGAATCCCAGAGCGGAAAGGAGGAATGACCCGTGGCGAGAAATCTTGAACAGCTTCAGAAGCAGTATAACAGTGCCGCGGGCGGTCCGGGAGGCCGTGCGGGCGGCGGGATGATGCGCGGCGGGAGAAGCCAGGCCGCGAAGGGAAAGCCTAAAAACGCGGGAAAGACCGTAAAAAGACTGCTTGCGTACCTGAAACCGTACAGATGGAGGATCGCGCTGGTGTTTCTGTGCATGTTGTTCAGCACGCTCACGTCGCTCGGCGGATCCTACCTCATGGCTCCGATAATAAACAAACTGACGGTCGCCGTAAATCCCGCGGCGCAGATAAAAATGTCGCAGACCGAGCGTATCGCGGACGGCATCATTTCGTCACTTACAGGGAGCAGCGCGGAGCCGTTCAGATATATCGTGGCCGCGGCGATGCTCCTTGCCGCCGTATATTCGGTCGGTACCGTTACGTCGTATCTGCAGAGCCGCCTTATGCTGCGGACGACGCAGAACGTTATGGAAAAGATAAGAAACGAGCTGTTTGAAAAGCTCCAGCGCCTTCCGCTCAGATATTTCGACTCAAAGCCGACGGGCGAGATAATGTCGCGCTTTACCAACGATATCGACAATATGGAGGCGATGGTGAACAATTCTCTGACGTCGACGTTCTCCGGAATCGTCACGCTGGCGGGAGTGCTCGTGTTCATGATATCGACGAACTGGATTCTGACCCTGATCACCGCGGCGTTCGTGCCGGTATTCGCTTGGGGGGGAGCCGCCATCGCGAAACTGTCACGGAATTATTACGGGGCGCAGCAGGCGGCGCTCGGCGCGCTCAACGGCTACATAGAAGAGACGGTCACCGGGCAGAACGTCATCAAAGTATTCAATCACGAAGACGAATGCGAGGAGGAATTCGGCGCCCTCAACGGCGACATGCGTGGGAAGCAGTTCCGCGCCACGTTCTGGGGCGGCCTCATGGGGCCGATAATGGGAAACACCTCGCAGATCTCTTATGCGGTCACGGTCGGCATCGGCGGCGTGTTCATGGTAACGGGCAGACTGACGCCAGGCGGCCTTTCGGTATTTGCGCATTATTCGCGCCAGTTTTCGATGCCCATCAACCAGATCTCGCAGCAGATGGCGTCGATATTCTCGGCTCTCGCGGGCGCCGAACGCGTCTTCGACATGATGGACGCCGAACCGGAGCTGCCGGACGGCGAGGACGCGAGGGAGATGCCCGATATGAGCGGATACGTCGTCCTTGACCACGTGAGCTTCGGCTATATACCGGGGAAAACGGTGCTGAAGGACATCAGCCTTTACGCGAAGCCGGGGCAGAAGATAGCTTTCGTCGGTTCAACGGGCGCGGGAAAGACGACCGTCACGAATCTGCTGAACCGCTTCTACGACATTGACGAAGGGTCGATAACGATCGACGGCGTCGACGTGAGAAATATCCGGAGAGACGTTCTCCGCAAAAATATCGCGATGGTGCTTCAGGATACGCACCTGTTTACCGGGACGGTAATGGAAAATATCCGCTACGGACGTCTCGACGCGACCGATGAAGAAGTCATAGAAGCGGCGAAAACGGCTTCCGCTCACAGTTTTATCATGAAACTGGCCGACGGATACGACACGGTCATTGAGGGGGACGGCGCGAATCTGTCGCAGGGGCAGAGGCAGCTGCTCAACATCGCCCGCGCGGCCATAACAAAAGCGCCGGTACTTGTGCTCGATGAGGCTACCTCATCGGTCGACACCCGTACCGAGCGCCATATAGAGAAAGGGCTGTCGATGCTCATGCGCGACCGCACCACGTTCGTTATCGCACACCGGCTTTCAACTGTCCGCAACGCCGACGCCATCATGGTCCTCGAGCAGGGGCGGATCATAGAGCGCGGCGATCACGACGATCTGCTCGCGCAGAAAGGGCGGTATTACGAGCTGTACAACGGCATTACGGAGCTCGCCTGACTCCGCTGTTTAACGATTATTTAAGCCAGACGCCGGAGCCGAGTATCTGCGGCTCCGCGTATTCCGGCACCTCGAGCACGGCCTGCGTATTCGCCGGGACCGTGACCGTATAGGAATAACCGGGTCCGTCCTTGCGTTTGTTATAAACGATTCCTATCCTGCCGAACGGCGAGTCGAATTCCGCCGCGAGGCGCGAGACGCCTTTCACGAACGAGGGCTTTATCCTGAAGCGCCTGAAGCCGGGAGCCAGCGGCTCGATGCCCGCGAGGCAGGTGGTCAGGCTGTATAGGAAGCCTCCGTGCATAGGATGGTTGTACGAAGCCACGGAAACGGGTCTTTTTTCGACAAAATGCATATCCGGCTCTTCCCAGATGGTGGTCGCTCCCTCGTCCATCATCGTGCCGAAGCTCGGAGCGAAGCGGTTGAACAGATAAGTCACTGCGTCGTTACCGTATCCGGCTTTCATCAGAGCGGGAACGAGATATTTGTTGCCGTAAATACCCGTCGGCATCCTGTATCCGTCGTCGCGGATCATGCGGACCGTTTCTTCGAGAAGCGCCGCCCTGTCTCCGTCGGGGAAGATCCCGAGGAGGAGGGCCACTCCGTTCGAGCCCCAGTAACCGTAAGTATGCTTTCCGGCGTCGTAAAATTCCTTTATGAGCGCGGCTTTTATCTCTTCCGCGAGGGCTCTGTATTTATCGCCGTCGCCGTAGCCGAACGCGTCGGATATCTCCGCCATGCGGGCGCAGATCTCGTAGTACATGAAGGTGGAGGAGTGGGCGACGGGCATGCGGCGGGGATTGTTGTTGCCGCCGGCGGGATCCCAGTCGCCGAGACCCTCGGATATTATGTGATCCGTTGCTCTCGCCGTCTCGTGATCGACCCATTTGCGCATAAGATCGATATTGTCCTCGATAACGGAGCGGTTTCCGGTATATTGCCACATATAATACGGAATGATTATCTGGGCGCAGCCCCAGAGCGGGCTGGCCTCGCCGCAGCCGCGTTTTCCGGGAGAGATCATCTGCCACGTGCCGTAAACCTCGGTCGTCGTGCGTATGTCGTCCATATATTTCTCGTATGACGAGGTCATGTCGTAGTTGAGCAGCGCCCAGTTGGAAACGACCTCCGCGTCGCCGAGCCAGCCGCATTTTTCTCTCGCCGGGCAGTCCTCGGGATAGCCGTGGTAGTTCGAGCGGAAAGTGTTATGCATGAGCTTCTGGAGGTCGTTGATGTCGTCGCACGACGAATCAAAATAGGACGTTTGGCGAAGATCTGTCGACAGCTGGAGTCCTTTGATCATATCCGCCTCCGGCATCGTGCCGTATCCTTTCGAGAAGTCGTGAATGCCGGTGATCTCCACGTACCTGAAGCCGTGATACGTAAACCGCGGCCTGTATATCTCGGGCTCCGGACCGCCGCGGGCGATATAGATATCCTGCTGTATGCACTGTGTGGCAAACGCGCCGGTCGATCTGTGGTCCAGCGCGCCTCCGGCGTTGAGCGCCTCCGACGTTCTGAAAACGTAAACGGCGCCACGGGGAGAATTCGCCGGGATCCGCACCTCGTATATTCCGGCAAAATTTTCGCCGAGATCAAATATCCACGCGCCGTCCGAAGCGCCGCTCGCGCATTTTACCGAAACGGCGGGAAGCTCGCGCATTATCCTTACGGGCGGCATCAGGCAGCCCGTGAGCCTGCCTTTGGGCGTCGTATCCTCGACGACGCGCCCCCAGCCGTCGTCCGTGGCGTCCGGATCGCAGAAATCCGGAGTTTCGAGGCGGCAGTCGTACGTCTCGCCGGCGTAAATGTTGTTGACGGAGATGGGGCTGTATTTGTATTTCCAGTTTTCGGTGTCGGAAACGACGTTCTGAACGGAGCCGTCCGTGAACCGGATGCGGAGAAGGACTATCGCGCATACGTCGCCGTAAACGAATCCGGCGGAGCCCCATACGCGGCTCTGGGAATAAAATCCTTCGCCGAGCCAGACCGCCAGCGCGTTTTTGCCGTGACGGACGAGTCCCGTGACGTCCGTTCCGCGGTAGAGTACCGTTTTTTCGTAGTTCGTCGCGGGCGGATCGATATAGTAATCGTCGGTACGGAGGCCGTTCAGATAGAATTCGCCGCAGCCGAGGCCGCACGCGTACAGCCTCGCGTCCGCGATCTCCTTTCCGGGCAGTTCGAAACGGACGCGCAGATAGGGCGCCCATCCGGGGATGTGCGTTTCGGGCTTGATCCATTTCGCGCCCGACCAGCCGCCGCTGCCGTCGCCGTTGCCGCTGCCGTCGCCGTTGCCGCTGCCGTCGCCGTTGCCGCCGTCGTCCGGGCCGGTCGAGAAGGCCGCCGTCGTCTGAGCGGTCTCGCCGTGGTTGTCGGTACACGTTACGGAGACCTCGTAATCGGTAAGGCTTCGGAGGACGAGGTCCTTCGCCTGTACGTCGACGCTGTTTCCGTCGTTGACCTCGCCGGTGTCGAAAATGACGTTTTTGCCGTCGGAAACCGTGAGCCTGCGGGAGATCTGGAAGGTGTCGGGTTTATCCGAATCCATTTTCCAGCTGAAGCGGAGACCCGCGAGCGGGGCCGTGAGTGTGGTTTTCGTGCCGTTTACGGTCAGATCGTATAATCTCATTCCGGAACATCCTTTCTTGAGTTTGAATATTCTTGTTTATTCGAGCGGTATCGAGGAAAGCACCGTTTCCATGTCGGGTATCGACACCGCGGCGCCCGCGACGGTAATCGATATTCCGGCGGCCTTGCCCGCGAGCTCCATGCAGCTTTCGAGAGACAGTCCGCGCGCAAGACCCGCGAGGAAGTAGCCGGTAAACGTATCTCCGGCGCCCGTCGTATCGACGCGTTTGCCGTACGTGTACGTTCTGCCGGTGACTTTTTCACCGCCGCGAAGGCATACGGCGCCGTGTTTTCCGAGAGTCATCACGATGCCGGCACGCGGATAACGCGTACGGAGCGCCGCGAGCACCGCGTCGGGATCCTTTGCCTTGCCGCCGTCCGCATCGCCGTCTTCGGCGAGCCCCGAAAGAGCCTCCGCTTCCCCGCGGTTTACGATCAGCCAGTCAAGCAGCCCGAGATTTTTGTACGAGAGCAGCTCGGCGGTGATGGGAGAGGGATTCAATACGGTGATCATCCCTTTTTCGTGACCCTTTTCTATCAGATAATCGACGTTTGAGATCTCGTTCTGGAGCAGCAGATAATCGCCGGCCGAAAAATGCCCGAGCGTTTCGTCGATCTCCTCTCTGCTCACCATCCGGTTCGTGCCGCCGTAGATCATAATGCAGTTTTCGCCCGACGGTACCACCTGGATGATGGCGTGACCGGTCGGAACGCCGGGATCGGTCCTCAGGAAAGTGCAATCAACGCCGGCTTTTTCCAGAAAAGCTCTGAGCGTTTCGCCGTCGGCCCCGATCTTTCCGCCGTGGTACACCTCCGCGCCCGCCCGCGCCAGCGCGACGGACTGGTTGAGCCCCTTGCCGCCGGTGTGAGTGGCGCAATCCGTGGCCGAAAGCGTCTCTCCGGCCGTGACGAAAGCCGGCATCTGATATACGTGGTCAACGTTCAGCGATCCGTAATTAAGTATTTTCATTCCGAAAAACTCCCCTTCCTTGTCATAATTCTGCCGTTATTATCAGCGGGCAATGATCGCTCAGGATCATCGCGTCGCCGTCCGTTATTACTTCATATTCCCTGATCGTGACGCCGCCTCCGCCGGTCACGATATGGTCGATCGAGCGCCGGTCGGATTTCGTCGAAGGCTCCGCCGGAACGTACCGGTCTGCGTTTTGATCGTAAAAAGGATTTTTGTGATGGGATCTGACCGGATTCTTCTTCACAGCGGCGAGCGTCGACGCGCACCTGACGCCGTGCTCTTCGAGAAGCCGGAAAGGCGCCGACAGGACGTCGCAGTTGAAATCTCCGCCGCAAAAGCAGGGGATCCCGCTGAAAACGTGGTCGAACCATTCGGCCAGCTCCGCCGCGTTCGACATCCGCGCTTCGTTTCCCGCCTCCGTCTGGGCGTAATAAAAATGGGTCGACATTGCGCCGATCAGCCTGTTCTCGCCCCTGTGCCGGAGAAGCGACGCGCTTACGGACTTCGAAAGATAATCGTTTGGCCCCGAAAACAGGCGGAAACCGTTTCCTTCTTCGGTGAAAACGTCCGTTTTGTAAAGCACGGGGGTGTAGTTGAGCGGATTTCCGAGAAGGTCCGGCCGGCTCACGGCATAACCGAGTCTCCCGAAGGACTCCGTGAAAGCCGCCGAGCGCTGCCAGTTCGGATGAGCCTCCTGAAGCATGACGATATCCGGCCCGTACCGGTCAATTACAGACACAAGAGCCGCGTCGCGCCATTTTACCGGATTTCCGAACACGTCAGCCCAGATATTCGAAGTCAACAGCTTTATTTCCATGCTTTCCCCTTTTTTTCAATACGTCTCCACCGGTTTTTAACAGGCACACAGGGGTTTTCCTCAGGGTTTTCCACAGTTTTTGGCGGGCGATCCGGGGTTTTCCACAGCGGATTTACGGATTGAGTTTTTAAGCGCCGCCGCTGCAAAGCCGTTCTCCGCAACCGCATCCCCGTCTGATACGGCGGCCTCAGCCGTTCCAGCGCGTCTCGCAATAAACGCAGCGGTAGATCTTCCGCTCCCTGTCCGTCAGCCGGAACAGCTGATCGAGCTCCTGCTCGCAGGACGTTATGCACCGCGGATTTTTGCACCGGATAACGTTTTTTAGCGTTTCGGGCATGTCGATCGTCCGTTTTTCGACGAGTTTTCCGTCCCTGATATAATTGACCGTCGCGCCGGGATCGGCGAAACCGATTATATCTATATTGACCGGTATGTCCGCGTCGATCTTTATGATATCCTTCCGGCCGAGCTTCCGGCTCGCAACGTTCTTGATGAGCGCCACGGAGACGTCGATCGAATCGAGGCCGAGCAGATTGTAAAGGGTCATTCCGTGACCCGCGGCGATATGGTCTATAACAAGTCCGTTCTGTATGGAATCAACGTTCATCGCAAAATCCTCCGAAGCTCATCTGATCGTGCCGGCGTCACGCAGAAGCATCAATATAAGCGCCATGCGCATGTATTTGCCGTTCAGTACCTGCTTGAAATAGCAGGCCCGCGGGTCGTCGTCGATGGAAACGCTTATCTCGTTGACCCTCGGAAGCGGGTGAAGCACGCACATATCGGGTCCGGCGAGCTTCATCTTGTCCGGAGTCAGAACGTAGCTGTCCTTCAGGCGGAGATAATCCTCCTCGTTAAAGAAGCGTTCCTTCTGGACGCGCGTCATATACAGCAGGTCGAGCTCAGGAAGCGCCTCCTCGAGGCTGGCCGTCTGCGAGTAGGGAATGCCGTTCGGCTTCAGGACGTTGTCCTTCACGTAGCTCGGGAGCTTCAGCTCCTCGGGTGAGATCAGCACGAAACGGACGTCTTCGTAACGCGAGAGCGCGTTGATCAGCGAATGTACGGTGCGGCCGAATTTCAGATCGCCGCAAAGCCCGACGTTGAGACCGCCGAGGCGGCCCTTTTCCCTGCGGATCGTCAGCAGATCGGCAAGCGTCTGCGTCGGGTGGCAATGCCCTCCGTCGCCGGCGTTGATCACCGGGATGGAGGCGTTGTTCGCGGCAACGAGCGCGGCCCCTTCCTTCGGATGTCGCATCGCGATGATATCGGCGTAGCAGCTGACGACTTTTGCCGTATCGGCGACGCTCTCCCCCTTGGAAGCTGACGACGTCCCGGCGCCGGTAACGGAAAGCACGTTTCCGCCGAGCTCGTACATCGCCGCCTCGAAGCTGAGCCGCGTCCTCGTCGACGGCTCGAAAAACAGCGTCGCGAGCTTTTTGCCGCCGCATACGCCGTAATAATCGCCGGGATGCGCTATGACGTCCTGCGCCGTTTCTATGAGCGACCGTATCTCGTCCGTGCTGAGATCAAGAATATCTATGACGTGTCTCATTCTGCAGCCCTCTCACTTTTCTATCCAGCTCTCGTCGGAAGGATCGTCGCGGAAAGCGATCAGCCTTCTGACGTCCTCAGGCGCTATATATCCGCTTCCGGCGGCAACGGCGGCGACCGTGTCGAAATCGGTCAGCGAAACGTTCCGCACGTTCGCCTCGGCCAGGCGGTCAATTCCCTTTTTCATGCCGTACGTAAATATCGACGCTATTCCGAGCACGACGGCGCCGGCCTCGCGGAGCACGTTCACGACCTCGATGACGCTTCCGCCGGTGGAAATGAGATCCTCGATAACGACGACCTTCTGTCCCGGTTCGAGGCGCCCCTCGATCTGGTTCTTGCGTCCGTGATCCTTCGATCCTGATCTGACGTAGCCCATCGGCAGCCCGAGCAGGTGTCCCGCGATGGCCGCGTGTGCGATCCCGGCGGTAGACGTTCCCATCAGCACTTCGGCGTCCGGATAATACTTTTTCACCGTCTGAGCGAGCCCCTGCTCCACGTGAAGCCGGACCTCCGGCGCGGTGAGCGTGAGGCGGTTGTCGCAATAAACGGGACTTTTTATGCCGCTCGCCCATATGAACGGCTCGTCAGGGCGGAAGAAAACGGCTTTAATTCCGAGAAGATCCGAAGCGATCGTTTTGCTTGTCACCGGGTCGGCGCACGAAGAGACCGGCGCGGTATCACGCGCGTTGTCCGCGGGTGCGCTGACGCCGAATTCCGAGAGAGCCCGCGCGTAAGCCGCGGCGGGATCCGGGACTCCGGTTATCGGACGGCCCATCACTATGTAGTCGGAGCCGAGCCCGGCGGCCCCGGCCGGCGTGGTGACGCGCTTCTGGTCGCCGGCGGCGTTGTCGTCGAAACGGACGCCGGGTGTCACGGTCAGGAAGTCTTCTCCGCAGGCGGAATGGACGAGCGCCGCTTCGAGAGGGGAGCAGACGACTCCGTCGAGACCGGCGTCGCGGGCGTTTTTCGCGTATCGCATGACGACCTCGCTCATCGGTTCGCGGATGAGTATCTCGTTTTCAAGCGCGGTCTGGTCGGTGGACGTGAGCTGGGTGACCGCGAGAAGGATCGGGCGGGTGCCGTCGGGTCGCGTAAGACCTTTTACGGCGGCTTCCATCATTGCGCGCGTTCCGGCGGCGTGGAGGTTCACCATGTCCACGTCGAGCTTCGACAGAACGGCCATCGCTTTTCCGACGGTGTTCGGTATGTCGTGAAGCTTCAGATCGAGAAATATCCTGTAGCCGCGCGCTTTTATCTCGCGCACGACGTCGGGACCCTCGGCATAAAACAGCTCCATTCCGATCTTGAGGAAGGGGCGCGATGAACTGCCGAGCCTGTCAAGAAAAGCGAGTGTAGACGCCCTGTCGGGGAAATCGCACGCTATGATAACGTCTTTGCCCATATTTATATGCTCCTTTCAGCTTAAAGCCGCTCCGATTATTTCATTTATATCTTTTACGCCGAGCCGCGACAATACCTCCGGCAGCTCACGCACGATCCTGAGGCTCGCGTACGGATCAACGAGATTCGCCGCTCCGATCTCCACGGCGGTCGCCCCGCACATCATCATTTCGATCACGTCCTCGGCCGATGAAACGCCGCCCATGCCCACGACGGGGATCTTTACCGCTTTTGCCGTCTGAAAGACCATGCGGAGAGCGACGGGGAAAATGGCCGGGCCGGAAAAGCCGCCGGTCGCGTTCGCTATGACGGGCTTGCGTTTCCTCAGGTCGACGCGCATCCCGAGCAGCGTGTTTATGAGGCTGATGCCGTCCGCGCCCGCGGCTTCGCACGCCTTCGCGATGACGGTTACGTCCGTCACGTTCGGCGAAAGCTTCGCTATCAGCGGTTTTTTCGTGACCCTCCGTACGGCGGAAACGACGGACGCCGCCGCGTCGGGATCGGTGCCGAAGCTCATGCCGCCCCCGTGAACGTTGGGGCAGCTTATATTTATCTCAAACCAGCCGATCTGCGGCTCCCCGTCGAGCTCGGCCGCCGTGAATACGTAATCGTCCGTCGAAAAGCCGCTGATATTGGCCATGACGGGCTTGCGGAAAACCTCGCGCAGCCGCGGCAGCTCGGTCTCCTTTACGGCACGCACGCCGGGATTTTGCAGTCCCACCGCGTTTATCATGCCGGCGGTGCATTCGGCGATGCGCGGCGTCGGGTTTCCGAAGCGCGGCTCCCGCGTCGTTCCTTTGAAGGAAAACGTGCCGAGCTCGTTTATGTCGTACAGTCCGGCAAATTCATATCCGTAGCCGAAGGTTCCGGAGGCGGGGATAACGGGATTGTCGAGCGTTACGCCGCAAAGGACGACGGCCGTTTTAGGCGCGGTCAGTTTTTCCATATTATCTCCTCCTTCCTGAGCACGGGGCCTTCCCTGCATATGCGCTTGCTTCCCGTGACCGTAAGGCAGCTGCAGCCCATGCACGCCCCGAAGCCGCAGCCCATGCGTTCCTCGAAGCTGAACTGGCCGGATGTGGCGGCGGCATTGAAAACGGCCCTGAGCATGGGCTCGGGACCGCAGGTGTAAAAATATGAATAGCCGGAAGGCAGGTGGTCGGTAACGAAGCCTTTTTTTCCGGCGCTGCCGTCAACGGTCACGACGGTGACGCCGTTCCCGCAGAGACGTCGGAATTCATTTTCGCCGAACACGTCGCCGGCCGTGTTGAAGCCGAGGACGACGGACGGTTTCGCGCCGCGGGCAACGAGCTCGCGGCACAGCCAGTAGAGAGGCGGCACGCCGGCGCCTCCGCCGATGAGGAGGGGAGAGGGGCCGGAGGCGGACAGGTCATAGCCGTTGCCGAGACCTGTCAGGACGTCGAGCGCGGTTCCGGGGGCGAGGCGCGAGAGGGCCAGCGTGCCGGCGCCGACGGTTTTATATATTAAGGTGAGAGTTTTGTTTTCAAGGTTGCATACGGACAGGGGGCGCCTGAGATAGAAGCCTGAAAGGCGTATATTGACGAACTGGCCGGGCCTCTCCACCGCGGACGTGTCGCCGTTCAGTCTGATAAGATACACGTTGTCCGCGATCCGTCTGTTTTCGGTTATTTCGAAAAGCCCCTGTTTCATCAGCTGTTTTCCTTTCCGCCGTTGCCTTCGCCGTTGTCTTCGCCGTTGTCTCCGCCGTCCGGCGAGAGCAGGTTTTTCCGCGTCTTTCCGGCGCGCCTCAGCAGTCTGAACGGGATGACCAGCAGCGCGACAATTCCGGCGACCGCGGCGAGCAGCACGAGCACGATCAGCGCCACGATCCAGGCGGGGAGAACTTCGTTGCCTTCGTTTTCGGAAAGCTGTGCTCCCCCGGTGGTTCCGGACGGCGCTTTTTCAGGCGCGGATAAAACGCTTTCGCCGGCATAGACCACCGCCGGATTTTTCTGCGCCGCTTCGGCTTTCATTTTCGGGGTCAACGCCGCGGCAGCGAGCAATATCGCCGCAATTACCGCCGCTGCTATGGCTGCGAATGCCGCCGGTGCTGTTTTTTTCATCGCGCTTTTCCTTTCCGGCTCCGTTCAGTTTTCCGCCGTGCTCCGGCGTGTTCCTCAGCCGCCGCTCCGTTCGCAGCGGTCAACGCCATTATATATTATCCGGGCTTCTGTTGCAATTATAAAACGCCTGATTTCCGGGCTGTTTCATAGCTGTTTCAAAGCAGCGAATTCCGGCCTGCCGCCGGATCGCGGCGAGGGTGCAACGGGGGACATGCAACGGGGGACAGACCCGGGTTGCGGGGTTCATCCTCGTTGATGCCGAAATGGCGAAAGTCGTTTATTTGCAAGGTTTTTTCGGTTTTATTTCCCGATATTTCCTTAAATTTCCCGAAAATTCCCGGGCACGGATGCGACTGCAACTGGTGGGGCAACGGGGGACAGGGATGCGACTGCAACTGCAACTGATGGGGCAACGGGGGACAGACCCGGGTTTCCTGACGGGTGATTTCAGCTGCATTTGGGCAAAAACGGCATCTGCGGCTGAAATTTCAGAATGGTTTGGTTTCAGCTGCATTCCGCCTCACAGCACAAAAGACAACATAAAACGCGGTACAAACCAAAGAATCCTAAAAACCACCAAAACGACTCGATTCATAAATCCGAAGCTGCACTCAAAACAGCTTAAACCCACTCAAAAATGAAATGGATTTTTCGGTATTTCGCTTGAATGACTTTCTTATATGAACATCGTAAAAAATCGTTGCGAAAAAAAACAAAGATATGTTAAAATCCCAAAGTCAGCAGGAACAAACTGCGCACAAAATAAAAAACCTCCCGAGGGAGGAGCGCACACTGCGCGACCGGATAAACCGGTGGAATCGGATTCAAAAAATCCTTATTTGAACTTGTAGTGCGAATTTATAGGGGTCTATAAACCACGAATGTATGTTAACAGTTTTTGCGGAGGTTGTCAACATGAAAAAAGAGAAAAAAATTCAAAAAATTGACAGTTATTATCTCGGCCTTGA
>CADBOE010000116.1 GCA_902796205.1 uncultured Ruminococcus sp.
AACTCTATTAACTTGCACTTATTGTATCACACAACGCTTCTTTTTGTCAATTATTTTCATGCTTTATTAATTTATGGGCAGGCATTATATATATATATATATATCATGATGTCAACAAAAAATTCAAAAACAGAAACGGAAATAAAAACAAAAAACGAAACGGTAAAACGCACCGCCTGTTTTCCGCCTCATTGGCCGCGCTTACCGTTTCGTCGAGCCTTCACCAATCCGCCGCGCCCGCCTTGCGCCGGACCGGCATCGGGGCTATAATGTACGCGTCAGGAGGTAGCTATGCTTTTCTTTCTCATAAGACACGGAGATCCCGACTATGAACACGATTCGCTGACGCCGGCCGGAGTGAAGCAGGCCGAAGCGATAGCGGAGCGGCTCGCCGTTTACGGCATTGACGAGATCTATACGTCGAGCCTCGGAAGAGCCGTAGCCACGGCTGAACCGGCGTGCAGAAAAATGGGATTGACGCCGCGCCTGTGCGACTGGGCGAAGGAGGACGACGTCTGGCGGACGATGACCGTTCCGGACGGAAGGGGAGGGCGCACCTGGCCGTTCTATTCCGCCGAGTACAACAGGCTCTTCAACCGTCCCGACGTGCTGGCGCTCGGACGCCGCTGGGCGGAATCGCCGCTTTTCAGCGAAATGCCGTTCCGCCGCGGAGCGGAGGAGATGCAGAAGGAGGCGGATGCGTTTTTCCTTTCGCTCGGCTACAGGCATGACGCCGAAAACGGCCTTTACGTGCCGGAGGACCACAACGGCAGAAGGATCGCGCTGTTTGCCCATCAGGGCTTCGGGCTGCTGTTCCTCAGCTGCGTGCTCGACGTTCCTTATCCGCTTTTCTGCACCCATTTCGACATCGGCCACAGCGGGATGACGGTCGTTGACTTCACCCCGAACGGAGAGGGCTTCGTTATCCCGAAAGTCCTGCAGCTCTCAAACGACGGACACCTTTACAAAGAAGGCCTGCCCACTCTTTACCAGAACGTGATACCCATATGAAAATACCCGTACTGACTGCGCGTGCAGATGATTTTTCAATGAAATACGTGCGCTTCGGCGGCGGACCGCGAACGATGGTCATACTGCCGGGGCTCGCCATAGGACACGTTACCGATTCGGCCGAGGCCGTGGCGCGTTCGTATGAAGCGATGACCGGGGAATTTACCGTTTATCTGTTCGACAGGCGGGAGGATCCGCCGTCCGGATATACCGTGGAGGCAATGGCGGAGGATACTGCGAAGGCAATGCTTTCGATCGGCCTTTCCGGCGTATATCTGTTCGGGGCGTCACAGGGCGGCATGATGGCAATGACGATCGCCGCGAGGCACCCGGGCCTTGTGAAAAAGCTGGCGCTCGGGTCAACGGCCGCGAAGACGTCGGACGGGCGCGCCGCCGCCGTGAAGGAATGGACGGAGATCGCCCGCCGCGGCGACGGGGAGGAATTGTATCTCGAATTCGGTCGAAAGCTGTACACGGACGAGGTCTTTGAACGGTACCGCGACGCGCTCGCGTTTATGGGAAGACAGGTCGCCGCGCGGGACCTTGACCGCTTCGTCATTTTCGCCGGGGCGGCGGACGGCTTCGATATCACCGGAGAGCTTGCGGATATTGACTGTCCCGTCCTGTTGCTGAGCGATTCAGACGACCGCGTGCTCGGTCCGGACGCGGCTGCCGAAATAGAATCCGCGCTCGGGAGCAGGCCGGATTTCGAATCGTTCACGTACAGCGGCTTCGGACACGCCGCGTACGATACGGCCCCCGATTACCGTGAACGGCTTCTCGCGTTCTTTATCAAATGACGTAAGTCCGTCTCCGGCAGCATCTCCGGGATAATATGAGATAACAAAACCGGAAAATAAACCCGGATGACAGCAGCGGAAAATAATACCGGGAGAGAATGTAAAAAATCAATATCGGAAAGCTCTGCGAGGTTCATATCATGAATAAAAAAACGTCGAATATCCTGCTGATAATCGTTTCGGTGCTGCTCGTTGCAGCCGTCTGCGCGCAATGTCTGTACTGGGGCGGAGTGTTCGGCAGGAAGGAAAAAACGCTTCCGGCCGTTGACGAGCCCGGCGCGGCCTATACTCTTTCACGCGAAGGCTACAGGCTTGAAAAGGCGGTGGTGCTCAGCAGGCACAATATCCGTTCGCCGCTCAGCGGAGCCGGGTCGGCGCTCGGGACGCTCACGCCGCACGAATGGTTTTCGTGGAGCTCAGGCGCGAGTGAGCTTTCGCTTCGCGGCGGAGTACTTGAAACGATCATGGGGCAGTATTTCCGCAAATGGCTCGAGAAGGAGGGCGTTTTTCCGGAGAATTACCGTCCGGAAGGGGATGCGGTGCGCATTTACGCGAACTCAAAGCAGCGGACGCTGGCGACGGCGGAATATTTTGCCGCCGGATTGCTTCCTTCATCCAACGTCCAGGTGGAATATCACATGGAATTTGATCAGATGGACCCGGTATTCACGCCGCAGCTCACGTTCGTGACGCCGGAATACGCCGCGGACGCGGAGGCGCAGATGCGCGGGATATTCGGAAACGCGAGAGAAGGCCTGAGCGCGGATTACGAATTGCTGTCCGGCATTATCGATCTGAAGGATTCGCAGGCCTGGAGGGACGGAACCGCGCGCGGATTCGTCACGGACGACCTTGAACTGAAGCTGGAGCTTTCGGCAGAGCCGGGCATGAGCGGCTCTCTGAAGACGGCCTGCTCCGTCAGCGACGCCCTGGTGCTGCAATACTACGAGGAATCTGACGAATTGAAGGCGGCCTTCGGGCATGAGATAGGTCCTGATGAATGGCGGAGGATCGGCAGGATAAAAGACGTTTACGGCGATATATTGTTCACCGCTCCGCTGATCGCGCCCGTCGTTGCCCACCCGCTGCTTTGCGAGATAGAAGCGGAAATGAACGCGGACGGCCGGCGCTTCAGTTTTCTTTGCGGACACGATTCGAATATCGGCAGCGTGCTCGCCTCCCTCGGCGTGAGAGATTATTCGCTGCCTGAAACGATCGAAAAAACACCGATCGGCTGCAAGCTCGTTTTCGCCAGATGGGAGGGGAGCGACGGCGGCGAATACTGGAGCGCGGATATGGTGTACCAGAGCGTCAGGCAGCTGAGAGGCGTTGAGCTGATCGATACGGAGCATCCGCCAGTCGTTTATCCGCTGGCAATACCGGGACTTGACGCGCAGGCGGACGGGCTCTACAGGGCGGAGGATTTTGAAAGGCTCATTTCGGAGGCGACCGCGGAATACGGGAGGATCGCCGGGAAATACGGGGTGAGCGTTATGCCGGAGGAAAATATGGAAACGGGCGAATTCGAGGCGGTTTACGTCGGAGTGGACGATTACGGCGCGGCCGGTACGAACAGGGACAATATGAATAATTTCACGTATTGTTTCGAAGTCGGCGGCAGAAAAATGTCATTCGGAATAATGAACGGAACGACGGACGCGAACGGAAATTACGATTATCCGATCCAGAACAAGCTGAAAGAGGGATATTCGTATTTCGTGAAGGCGGGCAACGGCACGATCACCTCCGTCAGGGAGAAGCCGGACGTCGGTCTCCCGGCGGTCGACCCGCCTGTGACCGGACGACCGGGAGAGCTGACTGTGAAAAATCTTCTCAAAACGGCGCTCGCGCCTGCGGGAACGACGCTCTACATCTACGGAGGCGGCTGGAACTGGCAGGATGACGGGTCCGCGCCGCAGACGAGGACGCTCGGCGTTTCGCCCGACTGGCGCAGATTTTTCCTGGAGAACGACGCGGATTTCACATACAAGGAAAAGGACGGCGACGCGGCGAAGGCGGATCCGGCGAACAGCTATTATCCGTACGGCGGATATAACGAATATTATTACGCCGGGCTCGACTGCTCCGGCTATCTCGGATGGGTGTTATACAACACGTTTGAAACCGAGAGCGGTAAAGAGGGTTACGTCGGCGGGTCGACGGGCTTCGCGAAGAGGCTCGCCGCGAAAGGCTGGGGCGAATGGACGCAGGACGTGAAGGCCCCCGCCGCCGACAACGGATACAGTATGCTCCCCGGCGATATAATGAGCATCAACGGGCACGTTTGGATGTCGCTCGGGACCTGCCGGGACGGCAGCGTGGTGATCGTTCATTCGACGCCCTCGGTCAGCAGGACAGGTCAGCCGGGCGGCGGCGTGCAGCTCAGCGCGATCGGGACCGGTACAGGCTGCGAGGCTTACGTTCTCGCCGACAAATATATGTCGGAATATTATCCCGAATGGTACGGGAGATATCCCGTGAAGCTGTGCGATCCGGCCGTTTATTTCTCGTTTACCGGGGAAAACGCGGGCAGATTCACCTGGAGCACGGGCGGCGGCCAGACCGGTTCCTCGGAAGGCAGCGGCGGCGGTCTCGCTGATCCGGACAATATCAGGGGAATGACTCCGGCGGAGGTGCTGAAGGCGCTGTTCTGACGTGCCACGGTACGTTCCGGAACGCGGAGGGACCCGCCTGCGCGCATTGGCCGCGCTCCTTTGTTTTTGATTTGTTTTTGATTTATTTTGATTTTTTCCCGGAAAACGCTATAATTATTGCGAATATTTAAGCGGAGGCCGGAAATATGTACTCGTACAAGGGTTTGCTGGATCAGCTGGAACGGAAATGGATAGGAAGGTCCGAATTGACGTCGCTCGTCGGAATGTCGTCCAGAACGGTCGCGAAGATCGCGAAGGGCGAGAAGATCTCCGACGGCGTGCTCAGGAGGATAGCCGCCTGCCTTTCGTGCGAGCCCGGGGATCTTTGCCGCGAGATATCCGACGATCCGCTGCTGAGAGCTCTCCGGGACGGGAAGGAAATGCGGCTGTCCGGCGGCCTGTACCGCGAGCTGCAGGTTCAGATGACGTATAACTCGAACCGCATTGACGGCGGCTGCCTCGACGAGGAGCAGACGAGACTCATTTTCGAGACGAACATGCTGAGCTCCGGGAATGGCATTGACGTTGACGACGTGCTGGAGACGGTGCATCATTTCCGCGCGGTGGATCATATCATCGACAACGCGGAATCGCCCCTTACGGAGGATTTCGTGAAGCATATCCATTTCATGCTGAAGCAGAACACGAGCGCGTCTTCGCACGAATGGTTCGGCGTGGGCGAATATAAACGGTACGATAATTTCGCGGACGGTTCGCCGACGGCCGCGCCGAGGAACGTTCCGGCGCTGATGGAAGAGCTGATCGGCGGTTACGAGGCAAAAAAGGACGTCGGTCTGGAGGATATTGCCGGCTTCCACGCGGAATTTGAAAAGATCCATCCTTTCCAGGCGGGCAACGGCACGGTCGGGCGCCTCGTCATGATGAAGGAGTGCCTCAGGCACGGCGTCGCTCCTTTTTTCATCGGCGCCGAGGACAGGGCGGCGTATTTCCGCGGTATCTCCGAATGGGACGCCGACAAAAGCCTCCTGATGTCCGTTTGCCGGATCAGTCAGAAGGCTTTCGGGAAATTGGCCGGAGAGAACGGGGCCTGACGCCGCCATGAGACGCCTGCCGGCGAGCCGTCAGCGCCCCGCCGCAGTCCCGGCACCCGGCGGAGTGTCAAAGCGTCCGTTCGGCCGCCCGTGAGCAGCGTAAAGCGGTGGCGGTGCGGCAGCGCTTTCCTGACGCCGCCGGCTTTTTACGGGATTCAGCGTGCCTGATAGTCTCCGAACGTTCTGAGCTCGACGAACACGGCGTCGCAGGGGGGGATGGTCAGCTCCACCGATTCGCCCTCTCCCATCGCGGCGATGCCTGCGGAAGTCCAGACAGTGTACGGCGTGCTCTGCGCGAAATCAAGTTTTACGGAGCTTTCGTTTTCAAAATCATAATTCAGCACGTAATAACCTTTTTCGGCCGTGTCGTCGGCGTAACCCTTCGCCTTGTTTTCCTCCGCCGTGCGCGGTTCGAATATGCCGATCAGCGTGTCCCGGTCCGCGTCAAAGCTTTTGAGATTGTCGTCGGACGCGAGCTTCAGCGAACCGTCGATCGCATCGGCAAATCCGGGAAGGGCGAGCTTTCCGGTGAGGAAGCCTTTGAGAGAGTAGGAGAGGAAACGGTAGCGCGTGCCGGCGAGGTGAACGTTGTTGTCCCTGACGCGGTAATAAATGTCGCTTAAAGTATTGTCCCAGCGAAGCATGCCGGTGAAGCTCCCCTCGGCCTCGTTTTCGGTGTCGGCGTACAGGAAGTACGAATAGCTTTCGAAGCCGAAAATCAGATGGAGATGCGATATCAGGAGAAGCTCGTTGCTTTCGGGCGCGCGCATTCCGGGCCAGGAGGAATTCTGGAGGAAGCCCCACGCGGGGACGTTGTATTTTTTCGACATCACGGTCATGTCGGAGAGGTTTTCCATCATCCGCAGCAGATTCGCCTGGTCGCCCGCCTTGTTTTCGTGGTACGGGTAGAAGTCGAACGAGAGCACGTCGGTGCCGGTTTTCAGGAAGTTGTCAAGATACGTTCTGTACCAGGTGAGTCCCTCCGTTACCTCGGGGGCCATTACCTCGCGCTGGCCGTAATTGGGAAGCATGTTTATGAGCAGCAATTTGCTGTCGCCGGTGATCTCGCGGATCTTCCCGAATTCAGAGGCGAGGGCGGGCTGCATGCTCGCGGCGGGCTCGTCGAAGAGGTTGTAGCCAATGACCGCGGGGTGGTCCTTCGTTTCCTCGACTCTCCGGAGGTTCTGCTTGATGCTGTTTCCGCTGAGGTCGCCGCCAAGTTCGATTATGACCTTCACTCCGTTTTTTTCGGCGGCGTCGAGCAGCCTGGTCATGAAATTCTTGTTGTAAAGGTCCGATTGATGCGTTGATACGCAATTGAGCCCCGATGCTTTTACCTCGGCCATTCTCGCGTCGGCGTCCTCGGGCGTTTTCATCTGATGCGATCTCGGCGGGATCCAGCATCCTATCAGCAGTTCGTTTGTTCCGGCTGTTTTCATGGCGGAATCGATCTCCTCTCTTGTGGCGGCAAGGCTGTGTTCCGGCCCCGCCCCGTCATTTGTTTTCGGCGAGCAGCCCGCAGCCGCGCCCGCTCCTGCTCCGGCGCAGGCAATGCACATTATCGCAGCTAACGTTCTTATGCTTTTTCTGATGATCGTCGGTCGTTTCATTTTAGTTTAGCTCTCCGTCCTTTTGGTTTTGCAACGGCTATTTTACATTAGCGCGGTCAATTATTCAAGAATTGGGCAAAGAGACGAGACTGTCAAGTAAACGTGGGCACTTTTTCCTTCCGCCTTTTTTGTAGCACTGTCTTCTCTCGCCTGTAAAGGCCCGTTACAC
>CADBOE010000117.1 GCA_902796205.1 uncultured Ruminococcus sp.
CTTGTAGAACTCTTCAATTTGTTTTGTGATTTTACGTCGGAGCATTTTTCATCCTCCCATAATTCTCGTTGGTATTATCATAGCACAAATCCACGGAGAAATCAAGATATAATTTGCACTTTTCCATGAACTTTTTCGCAGATTCACCGCACTTTTCTTGACGCACTCTTCCGGCAACCTGTTTGCGGAAGCTGATAAACGAAATATGCGAAACAAATTTCGCTTCATTTCGCATAGATTTCGCATTGAAGTTACTTCTCTTGAAGCATATATATATTTGTCTTTGCCTTTATCAGACGAAATGCCTGAATGAATTGCTCATAGTTATATATAAGATAAGGTCTATAAGGTCATCGCCGATCCTCATTCTGATCAACGCCGGACACCCTGAGGTATCCATACATCTTGTTTTCCATAATGCCTCCTCATTTTGCTCATTAACGCAAAAATGACCGAACTGGCGGCAGTTCTCCGTCATTCCGGTCATCTCTTTAGACTAAGAAAGCGCCGACAGTTAAGCCGACGCTTCCATCATCTTTACTATTCAGTTCGTTTTACAGTCCACAATCCGGACTGTAAAGCGAAAATCAGTCTGCCATTTTCCAGTAGCCATTTCTTGCCGAACCGACACGTTCGATTATCCCCTTATCCTTCAAAACTTTCAAATATCCAGCGATCGTTTTTCTGCTAACTTTCATTATTTCTGACAGCTGAGATACTGTATATCCCGGATCCTGAATGAGGTATGACAACAATTCCTTTTGGCGATCATTAACGTGAACGTTCACCCCTTCATTCACCTTATCATTCACCCTACCAGACACCCTGATTATACGATCCTCCGGGCCCGTGAACTTGATCATGATATCACCGGAATTTACCGTATATTCAGGCATGTTCCCTTTCCGATTACCGGCACAGACTCTATTTCTGTTATTACAAGCATTGCGCCTGTTACATACTCTTCATCGCGATCGAACGCCCGGCGTCAAAGGCCCTGACGTTCAGCTCGAGAAATTTCGCGGGCACCGTATTTTCGAGGCTTTTCTTCCAGAATTCTTCTGAAATACCGGGAAAATGTGCCGACAGCACGCCGAGCAGCACGACGTTCACGCATTTCGCGTTGCCGCACTCCTCCGCCGCACGGAGAGCGTCGACGGCGGTAACGCTGAAATTGTCTCCCGAGAGCCTTTCGGGGATGGATTCCGGATATACGGCCGCTCCGGTGACGACGGTCATCGGCAATATTTCCTGCGTATTCATTATAACGCTGCCGCCGGGCTTCAGATAACCGAGAGCCCGCAGCGCCTCCGCGCTCTCAAACGCGAGCACAACGTCCGCCATGCCGCGGTCAATTATCGGAGACGCGATATTCTCTCCGATTCTCACGCAGGTTTCCACGCTTCCTCCCCGCTGCGACATGCCGTGCACCTCGGAGACCTTCACGTCCCTTCCGAGCCTCATTGCAGCGTCGCCGAGAAAACGCGAAGCAAGGAGCGTGCCCTGCCCGCCTACTCCGATTATCAATATATCGATATTGTTGAAATCCATAAGAAAAACCGCCTTTCGTTGATCCCGTGTCACCCGCGCCGTTCAATATGCGCACCGTCTACCCTGCGCGCCGGCCCGTCGAAGAGCCGCTTATTTCCCGTCGGCCGGGGGCTGTTCCTTTTTCATTGCCCCGAAATGGCACATCTGAACGCAGAAACCGCATCCGAGACAGAGAGATCTGTCGATCCTGTAATCGTTGCCGTCCTTCAGAATAGCCGGACAGCCGAGCTTCATGCACGCGCCGCAGCGGCGGCAGGCCGATCCGTCGATATAGACCGGAAGCCCGTAGTTGACGCCTTTGAGAAGCGCGCACGGCCTTTGGGCGATAATGACCGAGGGCTCCGGCGCCGCTATTTCCTCGAGGACAGCCTCGCGGAATTTTTTCAGATCGAAAGGATCTTCCACGCGGACCCTGTTCACACCGACGGCCCTGCAAAGCATCGTAAGATCAATCGGATAGGTGTCTTCCATCCTGATGGTCTTGCCCGTCGTCGGATTCTGCTGATGGCCGGTCATGCCCGTGATCGAATTGTCGAGAATGATAACGGTGGACGCTCCTTTATTGTAAACGACGTTGATCAGTCCGGTGATGCCGGAGTGGATGAAAGTCGAATCGCCGATCACCGCGACCGTGCCTCTGATGCCGTCGTCGGCGCACGTTCCGTTTTCCGCTTCGGCAGCGGCGCATTTTTCCGCCTTTTCCATGCCGTGCGACATACCGACCGAAGCGCCCATGCAGATGCAGGCGTCCATGGCCTTGTACGGCTCCGTCGCGCCGAGGGTATAGCAGCCGATATCGCCCGTCACCCTGAGCTTCAGCCTGGACAACGTATAGAACACGCCTCTGTGCGGGCATCCGGGGCAGAGCGTCGGAGGACGGGAGGGCGCGTCTTCCGTCGAAAGATCGCTTTCCGCGCCGATCTTCGCGCACGGAGCGGTCGTTCCGTAATATGAATTTTTGAGCTTCTCGGTGCCGAGCTCTCCAAGCGGCGTAAAATATTTTTTCCCTTCGGCGTAAGGTATGCCGATCTGATGAACGAAATTTTCGATGTACGGCTCAAGCTCCTCCACTATGAGCAGTTCCTCGCACGACGCGGCAAATTCCTTGATCGCGGCTTCGGGGAGCGGATATATCATGCCCAGCTTGAGCACCGACGCGTCCGGAAAGGCTTCGCGGACGTACTGGTAACAGATGCCGGACGTGATTATTCCGAGCTTCTGCCCCGGATTGATCAGCTTCACCCACGAATCGGATTCGGCCGAAAGCGCGGCGTCGCGCTCCTTTACGACAGCCTGGCGTTTTTTCGCCATTCCCGGCATCATAACGTATTTTCTGATATCTTTTTTGTACGGCTTTTTCGGAACGGGTTTACGCTCGCCGACGTCGACGAGGCTCCTGGAATGCGACACGCGCGTGGTCAATCTCAATATCACCGGCGTATCGTATTTTTCACTCAGCGCGAACGCTTTTTTCGTATATTCGAGGCATTCCTCGCTGTCGGACGGTTCCAGCATCGGAACGTGGGCGGACAACGCGTAGAATCTCGAGTCCTGATCGTTTTGAGAACTGAACAGCCCCGGGTCGTCGGCAACCGCAAAAACCAGTCCGCCGTTGACGCCCGAATACGACAACGTAAACAGCGGGTCGGCGGCAACGTTCAATCCGACGTGCTTCATGCAGCACATTGCCCTCCCGCCGCCTATCGACGCTCCCGCGGCGACTTCGGCGCTGACTTTTTCGTTGGGGGACCATTCGCAATAAACGCCGCTCAGCTTCGCGAGAGTTTCGGTTATTTCCGTGCTCGGCGTGCCGGGATAAGACGATACTACGTGTACTCCCGCTTCCCACGCGCCTCTGGCGACAGCCTCGTTTCCCAATAACAATTCACGCATAATTACCATCCTCCGAAAAGCCCGTTGCGTTTTCCGTGAAACAGGCTGTTCTATTATAGCATTCCGCCGCCTGTTTCGCAATTGCCGCGCGACTCCGGCCGTGAAACGTCGATTGGCCGTCATGTAAACGCAGACTGCAACGGGGGACAGACCACCGTTTCCGCTCCGTCCCCTGCCGAAGGTGCAACGGGGGACAGACCACCGTTTCCGCCCTGTCCCCTGCCGAGGGTGCAACGGGGGACAGACCACCGTTTCCGCCCTGTCCCCTGCCGAGGGTGCAACGGGGGACAGACCACCGTTTCCGCTCCGTCCCATGCCGAGGGTGCAACGGGGGACAGACCCGCGTTTCCGCCCTGTCCCCTGCCGAAGGTGCAACGGGGGACAGACCACCGTTTCCACTAAGCCCTGGAAATTCCTGAAGCAATCGCTAAAAAATCGGGTAGGAGGTCACCCATTGGTTGAGTGACCGACCTCCCACACCACCGTGCGTACCGTTCGGTACACGGCGGTTCAATCAAC
>CADBOE010000118.1 GCA_902796205.1 uncultured Ruminococcus sp.
AACGGTCGATCTCACGGACAGCATATTCACCGGTACGCTGCTGGCTCCGTACGCGCACGTGAAGCACGGGGACAATTACGTTTTCGGACAGGTGCTATGCGATTCGTCCGAAGGTGAGCCGCTGGCCGACCGCGAGATCAGATTTACCGGTTACTACAGCGTCATTAACAGCCAGAACAGCGTTATTTTCGCCAACGACGCCGTAAGGGAGGCCGCGGTCAGATATCTGATGGAGCACAATACGAACGGCCTTTACGACAGATATACGGAAAGCAGCCTGCTCAGGAAATCCGATCTCGACGCCGTGAAGGAGCTCGATCTTTCCGGAAAGGCGCTGAAGGACAGCATCAGTCAGGACCTGGCGATGCTTACCGGGCTCGAGGTGCTCGATCTCAGCTTTACCAACGTCACGTCTCTCGAACTGAAGGATCACGGATATTTGAGAGAGCTGAACGTCAGCTCCGCGCCCGTTTCCTCCCTCGATCTTTCCGGCGCTCCGCTTCTCATGAAGCTCGAGGCGGACGGAACGGCGCTCCGGTCGCTCGATCTTGGCGCGAACGAAAGGCTCGAGATACTGTCTCTCCACGGTACCGGGCTCGGACGGCTTCCGGAAGGCAGCTGGCCGGAGCTCAGATATCTCGATATCGGCGCCACTGACTTCGCCGACGGTTTTTTCAGGGGCGACAGGTTTCCGTCGCTCACCACGCTCATTGCCTCCGGAAATCCGGAGCTTAAAGGCGTCGATCTCTCCACCTTTGCCGCCCTTGAGAGCATTGACTTCTCGGGAAGCGGGCTCGGGGAGCTCGTTATCCCGCAGGATTCCGCGCTCACTTATCTCAGGCTCAGCGATACGAAAATAAAAAATCTTGACCTCACGCCCTTAAAGCACCTTTACGTGTGCGAGATCTATTCGGAGGCGCTCGAGGAGCTGACCGTAAACCGGTATGCCGATTCGCTGTACGCGAATATCACGCCGACGGTCGTGCAGAACTGATCCCGCACGCGGTATCTGACAGGTCGCGCGCTATTTCGAGGTGAAACGAAAATGGAAGAACCCGAAAAAAACGAAATGAATGTGACAAACGAAACGAACGGTGATAACGGAGCCGCCGGCAACGCGGCGGCCGGCGTTTCTGCGGAGAACGCCGGAACCACGGTAAACCCGGAAACCCCGGTAGATCCGGAGACCCCCGAGGCGGACGGCGCCGCCGCGGCGGGCGGACAGCTGAACGAAGCCGGCGTCGCAGGCGATACGGCCGACGCCGCCGTTGATGGAAAAACCCCGGAAGCACGGGAACACGCGCCGGCCGGCCGTTCTCTTTACTGCGGAGCGGTACCGTATGCCGGGACCGTACTCAGGCCGGGCGCGGGAAGCGGCGATCTCGGGATCCTTCCGGAATGGCCGGAAAAATACGCGCGCGACATGAGCGCGGAGTCTCTCGGAATGAAAAAACTCGAGGGATTCAGGGAAGTTGACCCTGAAAAGCACAGAAGAAAGATTGCCGCCCGCGAAAAGAAAAAGCGCAGGAACAAGATCGTCTACATCGCCGTCCAGTCCGTATTGGCAGCCATTATGCTGTTTGCAGTCGCAAAGCTCGGCGAAAATTACAAAAGCAACGTGCAGGGAAGGGAGCATCAGCAGGAGATAAAATCGCTTCTCGCCAGAAACGGCAGCACGCCCCAGACGTACGCGACCCCCGAAAGGACGGCTCCGGCGTATCCGATGGCCACTCCGAAAAGGATCGAATATCCGTCCGAGGAATTTCCGGTGGAAAAAAGCGACCTCCTGAAGCTCCGGGAGATGAATTCCGATTTCAAATTCTGGCTTTATCTTCCCGACTCCGAGGTGAGCTATTACGTTCTTCAGGGAAAGACCAACGACGACTACCTGAGAAGCAATATAAAGCGCGAATACGTGCACTCCGGAAGCCTCTTCCTCGACTACCGCTGCAACGCGAAAACAATGGCGGGACATACGATCATTTACGGACATACGATGAACGACCTCAGCATGTTCGGCGAGCTGCGCGACTACATGTCGAAGGATTATTATGACACGCACCGCTATTTCTACACGCTTTCCCCCGAAACCGTCACGATGTGGCGCGTATATTCCGTATATATAACGACGATAGACGAATATTACATAGAAACATATTTCCGGAGCCCGGCGGCGTATCTCAATTTCATAAACGGGTTCAAGGGGTCGTCAATGTATCCGTCCGATATCGACCTCGTTGAAACCGACGACGTACTGACGCTGTCAACGTGCTACAGACCGTACCACGGAGCTGACGGAAGACTTGTCGTGCACGCGGTGAAGGTCGGCACCACGCCGATGATCTGACCGGCGGGAAACGGTCCGGGAACGGCAGCGGCAAATCGGACGCCGCGCAAATTGAAGCGATGAAAATAACCGTTGAAAACAGCAAAAAATTTGCAAATATAGAGCTCAGCGGCCTGTTCATAGGAGAGTATATGCCGGGCCTCGGCGGCGATTCTCTGAAGATATATCTTACGCTTCTCTGCTACGGACAGAGCGGCGTAAAGACCGACGAGAACGCGCTCGCGAACGTGCTCGGGATAGATATTTCCTCCGTGAAGGCCGGAATGATCGAGCTCGAATCGAAGGGGCTCATTTCGCGCGAGGGAAGCGACCTGTTCATACAGAATCTCACCGAGAAGCATATCAGGGACAATTACAATCCCCGGACGGCGCCCCGCCCGGAGGCTGCGACGGGAGAGGACGGCGGTCCCGACCGAACCCATCTGCTGCGCGCCATCAGCGACAGATTCTTCGGCGGGCAGATGTCGCAGGCGTGGTACGGCGACATCATACTCTGGGCCGACAGATACGGGTTCTGCGACGAGGTCGTATTTATGATATTCCAGCAGAACAGGGACAAGCCTCTCAACAGGGCGTATATGAAAAAAGTCATGGAGGCGTACGGGGAGCGTGGAATACGCACGGTCGAGCAGATGAACAGCTGGCTTCAGAAGAGAGAGACGTACGTGAAGATCCGCGCCAGGATCGCATCGAATCTCAAGCTTAATCCGCTTTCCGTTTATCAGGAGAAATACATAGAAAAATGGTTTTACGATTACGGATACGGGTTCGACATCATTGATCTCGCCCTGAAAGAGGGCGCCGGAATGAAAAACCCTTCGTTCAATCTGTACGACACGATCCTTACCGACTGGCACAGTGCCGGGCTTGATACCGCGGAAGCCGTAAAAGAGCATATCGGCGAAAGGCGCAGGGCTCAGCAGACGAAGCAGAACGCCGGATCCGAACAGAATCCGGGCCAGAAGCAGAACAGGAACAGCAGGAATTACGATCAGCGCAAGTATGATCCGGGAACTTACGACAGCGTCTACAGGAGGGAAAATGACAGTTAGGGAAATGGTGATCGCTTCCGCCGAAACCGAGCTCGGCGGCCGTGCGAGCGGGACGCGCATCAGATTTGCGGCCCTGAAGGATGATTATCTGCGCGAGCATCCGGAGAAAGGCGAAGCGGAGGCTGTCCTGAATTATGCCGAACGCTGTCTCGATTACCGCGCGATGAACAAAAGACCTCCCGCCGGACTGACGGAGCTGGCCGGCGAGAAATACGCGTATCTGTTTAAAGCGGACGACGGCGAGCTGGAGACAATATGCGCGGAGAACCGCGTGAAGGCCGCCTCCGTCGACGGCGAGATAGAAAGAGCGACGGGCACGGGAAAATATTATTGCAAAATATGCCGCGATTCGGGCTACGTCGGAGCGTCCGGCGGAGAACAGAAAAGGTGCTCCTGCTTCCGCGATATCCTGGCCGAAAAAATGGAGGAGGTTTCCGGGCTTCCTTATACCGGCCCCGGAGCGGCTGAAATATCGTTCGACCTTTACTCCGACAGGGCGGACCCGCAGAAATACGGCGCGGATGAGAGCCCGAGAAAAAACGCAATCGCCGCTTACAGGAAAGGAAAAGGATTCGCTTCTCCGGACGACCCGCACCGCCTGCTGTTCATAACCGGAAAGGTCGGCGTCGGAAAGACACGCCTCGCCTCGGCGATAGGATCGGAGGCGATCAGAAATTCGATGCTCGTTTGCTACAGCGGCGTTTCGGCTCTGCTCGATTCGCTCCAGAACAGATTTTTCAACTCGGATGAGGAGCAGGCCGCCTACAGGACGCGGAGGGAATTTATCGAAACGGCAGATATGCTGATCGTCGACGACCTCGGCGTGGAAAATTATACCGACAGGCGCTTCGAGAGCCTGATAAGCCTTCTCGACGCGAGATCCGGCGATGGCAGGAAAACGGTCGTGACGTCGAATCTCGGACTTGCGGATATCGCCGACATCTACGGTGAACGCCTCGCTTCCCGCTTTATCGACAGGGACAATACGATCAATATAAGACTGCTGGGAGACGATCTCAGATTTGTCGGCAAATAGACTGATTACACGATTTTATATCAGGTTGGTGAATTTATGGATCTTGAAACCATTCAGAACAAGAGCCTGGCGGATCTCAAAGTGATCGCGACCATGCTCGGACTGGAATTACCGAAAAGATGCACGAGGGAAAGGCTCATCGAAATGATCGTGGGCGGTCCCGCGGCGGACGGCGGAAGTCCGGACAGCGGCGCCGATGCGAAAGAGGAAAATGCTGCTGGCGAGGCGGGGACAGGGGCTCCCGCGAAGACCGGAAAGACGAGAGGACGCAAAAAAAACGCCTCCTCCGGGAATAAAGACGCCTCGTCAGGAAGCGGTGAGAACTCATCCGTGACCGCCGGCGCGGCCGCTGAAGGCTCCGGGGAAGCCGCCATACGCGAAGATTCCGGAGAAGCCGGAGAGGCGGCAGGGACGCGCGAGGCTCGCGAAGAAAACGCCGAAGCCGCCGGAAACGCGGATCACGGTCCGAACGGTGAAACAAAGCACAGGCAGGGAGGCCGCGGCAGAGGCAGACAGAACGGCGAAGGCGCGAAGCACCGCGAGGCAAGAACAGAGCACGATGATGATCATTACGACACTCCCCCGCAGGACGACGCAGGCCCGAAAAAGCCCGAATTTCAGGAAAATTCAGAAGAGGTATGCGGCCTTCTCGACGTCATGCAGGAGGGATACGGATTCCTCCGGACGAATAAATATTATACTGGTCCGAAAGACGTTTTCGTCGCGCCGAATTTCATAAGAAAATACGGTCTGCGTACCGGCGACGAGATCGAAGGGCGTTCGAGGCCGCAGCGCGACAACGACAAATATCAGGCGTTGTTCTACATCACCGGCATCAACGGAAAGCTTCCGGAGGAAGCCGGGACGCGCAAGCCGTTCGAATCTCTCACGCCGATATATCCGGACGAGCAGCTGAAGCTTGAAACGACGCAGAACGAATTGTCCACGCGCCTGATCGATCTGATCGCGCCCATAGGAAAAGGGCAGCGCGGCATGATCGTTTCTCCCCCGAAAGCAGGTAAAACGGTTCTTCTCAAAAAAATCGCGAACGCCATCACGGCGAACTACCCCGACGTGAAGCTGATCGTGCTGCTCATCGACGAGCGCCCCGAGGAAGTTACCGACATGCGCGAATCCATCGACGGCGAGGTTGTGTCGTCCACGTTCGACGAGATGCCGGAAAGACACATCAAGGTGGCGGAGATGGTATTTGAGCGCTCGAGAAGGCTCGTGGAGTTCGGATACGACGTCGTAATATTGATGGACAGCCTGACGAGGCTCGCCAGAGCATACAACATAACGATAACGCCCACCGGAAGATCACTTTCCGGCGGACTCGATCCGGGCGCCATGTACAATCCGAAAAAATTCTTCGGCGCGGCGAGAAATATCCGCGGAGGCGGAAGCCTGACGATCGTGGCGACCGCGCTCATCGACACCGGCAGCAAGATGGACGACGTCATTTTCGAGGAATTCAAAGGCACCGGCAACATGGAGCTTCATCTCGACAGGAAGCTGTCGGAAAAAAGAGTTTTCCCGGCGATAGATATCAACAAATCCGGCACGAGGAAAGAGGAACTGCTGCTGTCCGAAGCTGCGATGAACGCCGTATATTCGATACGCAAAGCCATCGCCAACGCCGGCGGAGCCGACGTTACGGAGATGATCGTGAGCAAAATGCTGAAGACGGCGAACAACGAGGAGTTCATAAAGACCGTGCGCGTCGGGATCGACCGCCCGGGGAACTGACCGCGGAGGATAATCGATGAAAGTTGTAATTGTCGGTTCGGGAAAAATAGGCGGTTATATGGTCGACACGCTGACTTCGGAGGGGCACGACGTGGTCGTTATCGACAACAGCGTGCGCGTCGTCAACGAGATCACCGACCAGTTCGACGTTATGGGCGTATGCGGCAACGGCGTCGACTGGGAAACGCTCGACGAAGCGGGCGTTGGCCAGGCCGAGCTCGTTGCGGCCGTCACCGACTCCGACGAAAAAAACATGCTGGCATGCTTTATGGCGGGACGGCTGGGCGCGAAGCATACGATCGCCCGCATAAGAAATCCCGAATATAACGATTCCAGCCTGAATTTCATAAAAGAGCAGCTCGGCCTTTCCATGTCGATCAATCCGGAGCAGCTGGCCGCCGAGGAGATATACAATCTTCTGAAATTCCCTTCCGCGACGAAGGTCGAATCATTTTCAAGGCGAAATTTTGAAATGGTGGAGCTGAAGCTCGCGCCCGACTCGCCGCTTCACGGGATGAAGCTGTACGAGATGCGTCAGGAATACAAGGGCCAGTATCTCGTATGCGCGGTGCAGCGCGACGACCAATCGTACATACCCGGCGGCAGCTTCGTGCTTCAGGGAGGAGACAGGATAGGCATCACGGCGACGAGAAGCGAGATAACGAAGCTTTTCAGGAGCCTCGGAATAATGAAAAAGAAGGCGCGCAACGTGATGATACTGGGAGGGAGCAGGACCGCGTTCTATCTCGCGAAGCTGCTTCTCGCTTCCGGAAACAACGTGAAGATCATCGAGAGAGACAGGGAAATATGCCGCGAGCTGTGCGACGCGCTTCCGAAGGCGATAGTGCTTCAGGGAGACGGCGCCCAGCAGGAGCTTCTGATGGAGGAGGGACTCGAGCAGCAGGACGCTTTCGTCGCCCTCACCGGTATCGACGAGGAAAATATACTGATGTCGATATTCGCCGAAAATCACAACGTGCCGAAGGTGGTGTCGAAGGTAAACCGCGAGGAGATGGGAAGACTCGCGGAGAAGCTTTCTCTCGACTGTATCGTTTCGCCCAGAAAGCTCGTGTCGGACATAATCGTCAGATACGCGCGTGCGCTTCATAACTCGGAGGGCAGCAACATCGAGACCCTGTACCACCTGATGGACGGCAACGCGGAAGCGCTCGAATTCCGGGTAAACGTCGGCTCCCCCGTGATCGGCAGGGAACTGAAGGATATGAAATTCAAGAAAAACACACTGGTCGCCGGTATAATACGCGACAGAAACGCGATAATACCGTCGGGCTCGGATCTGATTCGCGCCGGAGACAGGGTAGTCGTTATAGGAAGCAGCGGCATGTTCAGAGACGTTGCGGACATACTTGCGTAAGGAGTAAGGAAGAGCGGCGCCGGATGAACGCGCTGAAGCGTGACCTGACGCGCCGGATAAGGTTCGTATATGAACAAGCGGATGGTTTTTTATACACTCGGACTGATACTCGAGATCGAGGCGGCCGCAATGCTGCTGCCTGCGGTCGTTTCACTTCTTTACCGCGAATTCGACGTGTTCGGCTCGTTTATGCTCTCCGTCCTCATCGTGGCGGTGCTGGGAGCGGCGCTGCTGTTTCTGCTCAGGAAGCGAAACAGGACGATCTACGCGAAAGAAGGGTTCGTGATCGTTTCTCTGGCGTGGATATCTCTCGCCCTTTTCGGGGCGCTCCCTTTTATCATCTCCGGACAGCTCGCCCCGGTCGACGCCGTTTTCGAGATAGCGAGCGGCTTCACGACGACGGGAGCGTCGGTGATAGGCGACCTCGGCTCGGTCAGCAGGGGACTTCTGTTCTGGCGCAGCGCCACGCACTGGATCGGCGGAATGGGCGTGCTCGTGCTGATGATGGCGATATTGCCCTCCGACACGGACGGATCGGTGCACATATTGAGAGCGGAGGTCCCCGGCCCGACCTTCGGAAAGCTTGTTCCCAAGCTCAGAAAAACCGCGCTGATTCTGTATCTTATATACATTTTCATCACATTCATCGAGATCGTCATGCTTCTTTGCGGCGGAATAGGCGTTTACGAAAGCTTCATATACGCGTTCGGGACAGCCGGCACCGGAGGCTTCGGACTCAGGAGCAACAGCCTTACGGATTATTCGCCGTACGTCCAGTGGGTGATCGCCGCATTCATGATCGTTTTCGGCGTGAATTTCAACCTGTACTACCTCGTGCTCATGGGCAAGATCAGATCGGCGCTGAAAAGCCGCGAGCTGTGGCTTTATCTGGGCATAATCATCGCGAGCTCCGGCATCATCTCGCTCCATATCTGGTCGATCTACCGCAATATCGGCGATACGGTGCGCACCTCCGTTTTCCAGGTCGCGTCGATCGTCACGACGACGGGGTATGCGACAGCCGATTTCAATACGTGGGACGGCGTGGCCAAGGGCCTTATGTTCATTCTGTTTTTCGTTGGCGGATGCGCCGGGTCGACGGCGGGCGGCATAAAGATCGCGAGGCTTCTTCTTCTCGGAAAAACGATCAGGCGCGACCTTCGGCACATGATACATCCGCATTCGGTAGGCGTCGTCAAATTCGAGGGAAGACGGGTGGACGACAATACCCTCCGCGGCGTCACCTCGTTCTTCGTGCTGTATTGCGTCGTCCTCGCCGCGTCGTTTCTGCTGCTCAGCCTTTTTGAACCCGGCGTCGACGTGGAAACGAACGTTACGGCGGTTATGTCGACGCTCAACAACGTCGGACCGGGCTTCGGCCGGATAGGACCGTATCTCGGATACGGATTCTACAGTCCCGCGTCAAAGATCGTTCTTTCGCTGGCGATGCTGCTCGGAAGACTCGAGATATATCCCCTGATACTGCTCCTTTCGCCGGAAACGTGGAAACGCAGATGAGCGGACGGCGGACGGCGGGCGCTCGGGCGCGCAGGCGGCGGACGGATGAGCCGCGGCGTTGAAATCGGTCCGCCTGTTGTGTTATACTTGACCGGACGCCTGAATGACAGGCTGGAGGATAACGATGAGCTGGCTTCGCAGATTTAAGGATTTTATTGTCCCCGGAAAAGCGGCGGAAAACGCGGAAGGGGAGGAAAAAGCGGCTGAGGTCCGCACCGGCAGGAACGCCGTGCGGTCCGGGTCGTATTTTGCCGGCGCGGGGAAGGTCAGGCATCCTCTCGGAATGAGCGATTCGAAGGTCAGGATGTGGTCTCTCATAACGCTCGCGATAGTGATCGCGGATCTGCTCGCGTTCGGTTTCATTGCCGGACGACTGCTGTTCGGATTTGCCGAAAAGCTGTGCTACGCGCTGAAGCTGGACGGCGTCAGCTACGTCAGCCACAGCTTCAGACAGGTCGAGATGATCATTGCCTACGCGGCCGATTTCCTTCTTGGCGGTCTGTTCATATGGCTGACGCTGAGCATAGCGGGCGCTTTTTGCGACGAGGCGTTTCTGAAGCTCAGGAGGAAGCATATTTTTCTCGTCTGCCTCGCGTTCGCAGGCCTGTTCCTCGTACTTTCCCTGATCAGTTTCATATCGGGACACGGCTACGATTCGTATTCCGCGTACAGATTTTTTGCTCCTTTCCTGTGCTACGCGGGAGGAACGGCGTTTCTCGGATTGTCTATGCTGAAATTTGATATACACTGATCCGCTTATCGGAGATTTTTGGAGGAAAACTGATGGTCGGCTTTATATTGTTCGTGCTGTATCTCGTGCTCGGCATAATGATGGCGGCATATATACTGCCTGATAAAAAGCCTGTCGTGAGACTGTGGGCAGGCGGGACGCTCGGCATAGTTTCGCTCATGTGGTCGAACATCCCGTTCTCGTTCATATTCGGTTTTTCGGTCGCGTCTCATCTTTGCGGACTCGCGCTTACGGTCCTTCTGACGGCCGGCCTGTATTTTTACCGCTGCCGGAGAGACGGCACGCGGCCGGCGGTGCGGAACGGGATGCTGAAACGGTTGTTCGGCGATTTTTCCGGAGGATTTTCCAAAGAAGACGGAAGAATGATGCTCCTGATCCTGCCGTTCATGATCTTCGGCATAATATGCCTGATGAATCATTCGTTCTACAGCGTCAACGGCGACCTTTATACCGGACAGTGCACTTACGGCGATATGAACTTCCATCTTGGGATCATCACGAGCCTGTCGGAGCAGGGGACTTTCCCGCCGGATTACAGCATATGCCCCGGAAATCAGCTCGATTATTATTTCCTCTGCGATTCCGTTTCGTCGTCTCTCTATCTTTTCGGAATGGGACTCAGAGCCGCGTACGTGCTTCCGATGGCGTTCGGCTTTTTGCTCGTGTTCATGGGATTCTGGTTCCTTGCGAACGCGATGCTTAAATCGTTTCCGAAGGCTTCGGTTGCTTTCGTGCTCTTCTTCCTGAACGGCGGCTTCGGAACGTTTTATTTTCTCGACAATCTCCGGAAGGATCCGGCGAATTTCACTCAGATATTTACGGAGTATTACCATACGCCGACGAATTACGTCAATTCGCAGGGCGGGACGACGAACATATGCTGGACGAATTCCGTCGTTGACATGATGCTTCCGCAGCGGGCGACGCTTTTCGGATGGATGCTGCTTTTCCTCGTCCTTTATCTTCTCTACAATTCCGTGTTCGAGGGGAAGGCGGAGCCGAAGGAGCGCCATTTCATCGCCGCCGGAGTGCTTGCCGGACTTGCCCCGATGATCCAGACGTACACGTATTTCACGATCGGGCTGGCCGCGGCGGCGTGGCTCGTATATTCGTGCATACGGGACAGATTTTCATGGAAGATCATCAGATCGTGGTTGTTTTTCGGGATACCGGCGCTCGCGTTGTCGCTTCCGCAGCTCAAGATATGGATATTCGGCGCGGTTGGCGGCGAAAGCTTCATAAGCGTCGCGTTCAACGCGTACAACGAATCGGACAACTGGCTCTGGTTCTGGGTGAAGAACGTCGGGATCGTTTTCATACTCCTCGTTCCGGCGTTCATAAGCGCGTCAAAAAAGCTGAAGGCGATGTATTCGGCCGGACTGCTCATTTTCGTCGTCACGGAGCTGGTCAAATTCCAGACGTTCGCGTACGACAACAACAAGCTCTATCTCATGTGGTACGCGCTGTCGACCGTAATAGTCGCCGACTTCCTCGTTGAATGCTACAGAAAGCTTGAGGGCGTGAAGGGCAGGGCGGTCGTCGCCGTCATACTGCTCGTTTTCGCCACGAACGCGGCGCTGCTGACGATGGGGCGGGAGCTCTATTCCGGATTCAGACCGAATTCGTATTGTCTCTACGACGCGAAAGCGGTGAAGGCGGCTGAATTTGTCCTCGAAAACACGGCGCCCGATTCGATGTTCATATGCTACAACAACCACAACAACGCCATTTCCTGCCTTACTGGAAGAAATATTTTCGTCGGCGCCGGAACGTTTCTTTATTCACACGACGTCGGCTACACTGAACGGCAGGCGGCCCTGAAGCGGATCTTCAACGATCCCGCCGAATTCGAAAAATACAAAGATGAATTCGGGTTCGATTACGCTTACGTTTCAGAATACGAGCGCGGGAATCTCGACGGCGGCAGCTTCATCGAGGACTATCTTAAAGAGAATTACTTCCTCGCGTACAGCGAGAGCGGTATAAACATCTACGATCTCGGAAGGCCGGCCGCGTGACGTTCCGGACCGCTTGCGGGCGTGGCGTTTCAAAGGCACTTACGGACCCGCGGCGCGCGCCTCCGTCCCGGGAGGGTGACATTTGCCCCGGAAAGTGTTATAACCCGACTTTGACAAAAAACAAAAAAGATATCCTGAACCTCATGGCTTTAAAACCGTGAGATTCAGGAATTTTTTGAAA
>CADBOE010000119.1 GCA_902796205.1 uncultured Ruminococcus sp.
GCGATGACCGTCGCGAATAACGTGCTTTGCTCGCGAAACGACGCCGATATGTTCGTTACGGTGTGGGCGGGAATAGTCGATCTGTCCGACGGCAGCGTCAGATACGTCAGCGCCGGCCACAATCCGCCCGTGCTCGAAAACGCAGGCGGAACGGATTACGTCCGTACCAAAAACGGATTCGTAATGGCCGGGATGGAGGGAATAAAATACCGTGAAAACGAACTGCGGCTCTCTCCCGGCGACATGCTTCTGCTCTATACCGACGGCATCGTCGAGGCGGAGACGGCGAAGCACGAGCTGTACGGCGAGGAAAGGCTGACCGACTGCCTGCGGAGCGTCGCGGGAGCTTCCACGAAGGACGTTATAGAGAGCGTAAGATCGAGCGTCGACGGGTTTGCCGGCGGCAACGACCAGTTCGACGATATGACGATGCTTTGTCTCAGGTACCTCGGCGCCGGCTGAGCCGGGCGGCTTTCCGGGCACAGGTACGGTTATATATAACAGGCAATCAGATGCAAGGAGGATGGAAGAATGGTAGTAAAGATTGCGTGTATTCTTGTTTTTGCGGCGGTGACGGTGATAATCGGCATCGTCAGCAGCAAAAAAGTTAAAGGCGTGGGCGATTTCGTCCTCGGCGGGCGGAACGTGGGACCGTGGTTTTCCGCGTTCGCGTTCGGTACGTCTTATTTCTCGGCGGTTATTTTTGTCGGTTATGCCGGAAAATTCGGCTGGAATTTCGGCGTCTCCGCCACGTGGGTGGGACTGGCCAACGCGCTGATAGGCAGCTGTCTCGCCTGGCTCGTGCTCGGACGCCGGACGAGGGTCATGACGAAGCATCTGAACACGTCGACGATGCCTGAGTTTTTCGAAAAGCGCTACGACAGCAAGGCCCTCAAGCTGGTCGCCGCGATCATCATTTTCGTGTTTCTCGTTCCGTATTCGGCTTCGATATACAAGGGACTTTCCGGAATATTCGAGATGGCGTTCAATATCAGATTCGAATATTGCATAATAGCGATGGCCGTTCTCACGGGCATCTACGTCATACTCGGCGGTTACGTCGCGGCGGCGCTCAATGATTTCATTCAGGGAATCGTGATGCTTGGCGGAATCGCGGTGGTGGTATGGAAGGTGCTTTCCGGGCAGGGCGGATTCACCGCGGCACTCGCCAGACTTTCGTCGCAGGCGGCGGAGACCTCCGGCGGAACGCTGAACGGCGCTTTCACGTCGTTTTTCGGCCCCGACCCCGCCGGGCTGCTTTCCGTAATGATCCTCACGAGTCTCGGCACATGGGGCCTGCCGCAGATGGTGCATAAATTCTATTCGATCAGCGACGAGAAGGCTATCCGCAAGGGAACGGTGATATCCACGCTTTTCGCGGTGGTCGTCGCCGGAGGCTCGTATTTCATGGGCGGCTTCGGACGGCTATACGTCGAGGCTGACGCCGCGGGCAATCCCGTCACCGGCTTCGACAATATCGTTCCGACTATGCTTTCCGGCGCGCTTTCGGACCTGATGATAGGCGTGATAATGGTACTCGTATTGTCCGCGTCGATGTCCACGCTGTCGTCGCTCGTCATCTCGTCGTCGTCGACCGTGACGCTCGACCTCATCAAGGGCTTCTTTGCCCCGAAAATGAGCGAGAAAAAGCAGATGTGGGTGATCCGCGGGTTCTGCGCGTTTTTCATCGTTCTGTCGGTCGTGCTCGCTCTCGACAAGGGCTCGCTTATATCGAACCTCATGGCGATATCGTGGGGCGCGCTCGCAGGCGCGTTCCTGGCTCCTTTCATGTACGGCCTTTTCAGCAGACGAGTGACGAAAGCGGCCGTGTGGACGAGCTTCATATGCGGTGTCGGGCTCGTTACGGTGAACCTGTTCGTGAAATTCATGGACGGCACGAAGGCGGGCGCGCTCGCGATGGTGGGCACTCTCGTTATCGTGCCTCTCGTCAGCCTGATCACGCCGAAAATGAAAAAAGACCACGTCGACGCGTGCTTCTCGTGTTATAACCCGACTTTGACAAAAAACAAAAAAGATATCCTGAACCTCATGGCTTTAAAACCGTGAGATTCAGGAATTTTTTGAAA
>CADBOE010000120.1 GCA_902796205.1 uncultured Ruminococcus sp.
AAAGATCCTCCCTGGAATATTCCATGTGCCGGTTCAGATCGTAGTCCGTTCTGTCGGCCACGCCCCAGAGCTCGCCCCAGCCGAACGGGAAAAGATACTCGAAGTCGGTGGTCGCCTTGCTGTAGAAGGCCAGCTCCTCTTTCGAATGGTCGCGAAGGCGGAGATTTTCCTCCTTCATTCCGAGGCTCAGAAGCCAGTCGCGGCAGAAGGCTCTCCAGTATTCGAACCATTCGAGATCCGTTCCGGGCTTGCAGAAGAACTCAAGCTCCATCTGCTCGAACTCGCGCGTGCGGAAAGTGAAATTGCCGGGAGTGATCTCGTTTCTGAAGGACTTGCCTATCTGACATACGCCGAACGGAACCTTTTTCCTGCTCGTGCGCTGGATATTTCTGAAATTCACGAAAATACCCTGAGCCGTCTCCGGTCGGAGATACAGCTCGGCCTGCGAATCCTCCGTGACGCCCTGGAACGTCTTGAACATCAGATTGAATTTTCTGATGCCGGTCCAGTCGAACTTTCCGCACACAGGGCACGGAATATGCTTCTCCTGAATATATTCGACCAGCTTCTCATTCTCCCAGCCGTCAACGGAAACGCTCTGTCCGTTCGCCGAGTTCCAGTCCTCGATCACCTTGTCCGCGCGGTGGCGCGCCTTGCACGCCTTGCAGTCAATGAGCGGATCGTTGAAGCTCGTCACGTGTCCCGTCGCCATCCAGACCTTCGGATTCATCAGGATGGCGCAGTCGACGCCCACGTTCAGCGTGGATTCCTGCACGAACTTTTTCCACCATGCTTTTTTTACGTTGTTTTTCAGCTCTACGCCGAGAGGTCCGTAATCCCACGCGTTGGCCAGTCCTCCGTATATCTGGGAGCCGGGATAGACGAAACCCCGGTTCTGCGCCAGCGCGACTATTTTTTCCATTGTCTTTTCTGCCATATACTGCTCCTGTTTGCTGCTGATCCGGCGCCGCTTCTGTCGTGTCGCGACGTCATTCGGCGCGGTCGAACGTGACCTTGTCCTCGTAGATCTCCTGGACCGCGATCGTCACGCTCTTGTTCGACGTGCTCGAAGACCTGTTCTCCGAGCCTGCCGTGACCTGACGGGCCCTTTTCGCTATCTCCATCACGAGCGTGTACCTGCTGTCGACCTTCTCGAGCAGTTCGGCGATAGGCGGATAAAGCATCATAAAAATTTCCCCTTTCTCATTCAGCTGATGCGGGATCCGGCTTCCGTGACCGGATTCAGAATCCCATCCTCTGCAAAATATCCTCGTTTCGTATCATTTTCTGCCTCTCGGCGTCGATGATCCATTTAAGTCTGACCGGCGCTTCCGTTATGCTGTCGCTGACGATAACGTAATCGAAGCGGCCGACGGACAATATCTCCTTTTCCGCTTCGGCGATCCGGGCGGAAAGCTGCTTCTCGGTCTCGCGTTTTCTCCCGCGTATCCTGCGTTCAAGCTCGGCGATCGACGGCGGCAGCACGAATACGCTTACCGAATCGTCCGGAAAAGCCTTCTTTATAGCCATCGCGCCCTTTACGGTGAGGTCGAGTATCACGTCCTGCTTCGCTTCGATCCTCGATTTCAGCTCGCTTCTGAGCGTGCCGTATCTGTTCCCGCAGAACTCGTCCCACTCGAGCACCTCGCCGCGCGATATGAGGTCGTCAAACTCCTCGCGGCTCTTGAAATAATACGAGATCCCCTCAGCCTCCCCTGAGCGCATCTCCCGCGTCGTGGCTGATATGGCATAATGAATATCTTTGTCAATATCCATAAGCCCTGCGATGAGGGTCCCCTTTCCCGTTCCGGACGGTCCGGATATCACAGTGATCAATCCGCGCGTATGTTCCATTCAGTCATCCTCCGGTTCAGTCATATCGTCGGCTTCGTCGGGCGCCTCCGCGCTTCCCGGGCTTTCGGCCCTGCGCCTGAGCGTCTCGGGCTGCAGCGCAGACAGCACGACGTGATCCGTATCGGTAATGAGAACCGTTCTCGTCTTCCGGCCGTACGTGGCGTCGATGCATACTCCGCGGTCCTTGCTCTCCTGAACGATCCTCTTTATAGGGGCGGATTCCGGCGCAACTATCGCGATCACCCTGTCCAGACAGACCATATTTCCGAATCCGATATTGATGAGCCGCAATCCTTTCACCTCATTCGACGTTCTGTATCTGCTCGCGAAGCTTTTCGACCTCGTTCTTCATGGCGAGAACGGCTTTGGTAAGCGAGAGATCGTTTGCCTTCGAGCCGATCGTATTTACCTCTCTGTTCATTTCCTGAACGAGAAAATCGAGCTGCTTCCCGGCGGCGCCGTCGGAGGCGATAAGCTTTCCGAACTGGTCAAGGTGGCTGTCGAGCCGCGCTATCTCCTCGTCGACGCTGCATTTGTCCGCGAATATGGCGACCTCGGCGGCAATGCGCTGCGGATCCGCGCCGTTCTGGCAGAGCTCTCCGATGCGTTCCTCGAGTCTTTTTTTGAATTCGAGCGGTATGAGCGGTGCTCTTTCGCGCACGCCTACGAGCAGCCCGGAAACAACGGATGCCGTTTTCGAGAGGACTCCGGCAAGCTTTTCCCCTTCCCGCTCCTTCATGGCGGCAAAATCGGCCCCGGCTCTGCGGGCCGCTTCCGAAAGCACCCTCCATATTTCGGCGGGATCGGTCTCGGCGGCGACGGCGGTCAACGCGCCCGGTATTCCGAGAAGCGTTCTTCCGTCGATCTTCGCGTCGGTGCCGCACGTTTCGTTCACGGCTCTGAAAGCGTCCGCGTACGCTCTGATCAGCGCGGTATCGGCGTCCACCCTGACTTCCGGAGAAACTCCGGGAAGCGGCGTAACAAACACGTCGATCTTTCCTCTGACCGCGAATTCCTTAAGAAGCTCCTTAAGCTTTTCCTCAAAGCACATCAGCTCACGGGGCTGCTTTACGGTCACGTCGCAGAAGCGGTGGTTCACGGATCTGATCTCAACTACGTATCCAATCCGTCCCTCGCCGTATTCTCCTCTTCCGTATCCGGTCATGCTTCTGATCATAAAGAACCTCTCGTCCGGTCTGCAACGGGCAAACGCTCGCTGATTCAGGCCGTTTTCAGCGTACAAAGCGTCAGCATCTCCCCCGCAGGGCAAAAATGCCGTCACTCCGACTGTTTATTATAACATAGTTTTCTCTTTTGGTAAACGCTTTTTTGCTTTTTCCATTTTTCCGTTTTTTTCGATTTCGCGGATTCTTCCGGCGTCGGCGCTTTCTCCGGCTTTCGGGGTTTTCCCTGCTTCTTTCACGGCAGCACCTGCAGCTTTCCGGTGAGGTCGCGGGCGGCGGCATTGTTCGCGCTCCCCTTCAGAACGCTGTCGTAGACCGTCTGCGCCCTGACGTCCGCCATGAGCATCTTTTTCGCGAGCGCCGCCGTATTACCGGAAAATCCCGAATTGCCGTTGACAAACGCCGCCGGCGAGGTGACAACGGGGCAGCCGTTCGCGGCCGAGCGCGACGCGATCTCGCGCAATATCTTTTCTCTCGCGCCGAGAACTCTCACGTACGGGCATATTCCCTTCCCGTAAATGATTTCCGTTTCCTCCTCCGTAAAAGGAAATCCGGGGCGCGCGCCGGGAACGAGCGGCAACGAAAACACGAGCGACAGGACCATGAGGCGCGAGGCGCGCGACGACTGATAACGGTACGACGTAGACGCGTTCACAGCCTCTCCCCACGAAGCGGAGCTCATGATGCTGTTGTAAACGAGCCTTCCGAACCCTCCTCCGGCGAAAGGGAATCCGTCGAGGCAATCAGGCGGAAGCTGGCGGACGAGGCCGAACAGAAGCGGCGCGAAATCCTCGCGTACGACCGCTTTTTCCGTTTTCAGCCATTCCGACAGAAGAGCCAAAGTAGTATCAGGCACCGCGCCCTCCGGCAGCGCGCGGACGCCGTTATCCCGAAGAAGCGAGCGTATGCCGGACGCGTTCATAAACCGCCGGTCACGCGTAACGACGCAAAAGGACGGTTTCCAGCCCAGGCCGGAAGCGGCGGCGATATATTCGGAGCCGAGAACGTCGTTGGCCCCCGCGCCTGCCCCTTCAGAAGCCGCTTTGCCGAGAGCCTCCGACGCCGCTCTCGCGTAGGATTCTCCCCCAGATACCGCGGCGCGGATCTTTTCGTCATATTCCGGAGACGTCCGGGCCCCGGCGAGAGCGTTGACAACGTCCGGTCCCGATTCGGAACCGAACGCCACGAAATCCGCTCCCGACGCCTTCGCGGCGGCGATGCCTCCGAGCGCGAAAAACTGCGCCGAGGAAACGGCGTAAACGAAAGGCAGCTCGATCACGGCGTCCGCGCCGCCCTCGAGAGCCATGCGGGTCCTCACCCATTTGTCGCACACCGCCGGAGCGCCTCTCTGAACGAAACTGCCGCTCATAACGCACACAACGCCGTCACACTGAGTGCGGCGGCGCGTTTCTTCTATAAGATATCTGTGCCCGTTGTGAAACGGATCGAATTCGCAAATAACGGCGGCGAGCTTCATCGGCGGTTTTTCATTCTTCGTCGTCGCCGGTCGTTTCGGCGGAGCCGGGTCCCGCGGCCACGTCCATTATGAGCGGAAGTATCATCGGATTTCTCTTCGTCTGCTCGTACACGAATTCGTGTATCGCGTCGCGGATGACCGTTTTCTTGTACGCCCAGTCCTTGCGGCCGCCGTACGAATCGCTTCTGGTGAGCGCGTCCCTGGTCGTCTCGCGTATCTGATCTATTATATCCTCGGATTCGCGCATGTAAACGAAGCCGCGAGAGATCACGTCGGGTCCGGCAAGAAGCGCTCCCGTGCGCGAATCGACAGTCATAACGACGGCGATCAGCCCGTCCTCCGCCAGATGGCGTCTGTCCCTCAGCACGATGCTTCCCACGTCGCCGACGCCGAGACCGTCGACGAGAACGTTGCCCGCCTGCACCATTTCGTCGCAGCGGACCGTATCGCCCTCGAATTCGAGGACGCGTCCGTTTTCGAGTATGAAACAGTTTTCTTCCGGAATTCCGAGCTCGACGGCAATATTCTTGTGCCTGATAAGCTGCCTGTATTCGCCGTGCACCGGGCAGAAATATTTCGGCTTCACGATCGTCTGTATCAGCTTGAGCTCTTCTTCGCACGCGTGTCCGGAAACGTGGACCTCGGCGAGCGATTTGTGGATAACGTTCGCGCCGCGCTTGCAAAGCTCGTCGATCATGCGGGCGATCGGCTTCTCGTTGCCCGGTATGGGGCTGGCGGAGATAATTACCGTGTCGCCGGGGACAATGTCGATCTGCCTGTGCGTCGCCACCGCCATTCTCGTAAGAGCGGACATCGGCTCACCCTGGCTTCCCGTCGTGATAATGACGAGTTCCTCCGGCGGATAATTCCCGATCTCCTCTATATCGATCAGCACGTCCGTGTCGTCAATGTATCCTTTTTCGATGGCGACGTCGATGACGTTGACCATGCTCCTGCCGCAAATAACACATTTGCGGTTGAATTTGACGGCGGTATTGATGATCTGCTGCACTCTCGAAACGTTTGACGAAAACGTGGCTACGATGATCCTTCCCTTCGTTCTCGAGAAGATGTCCTCGAACGTGCGTCCGACGGTGCGCTCGGACATCGTGAAGCCTTTGTGCTCGGCGTTCGTGCTGTCCGACATGAGCAGCAGAACGCCCTTCTCGCCGAGCTCCGCCATGCGCATGAGGTCGATGGGCTGTCCGTTGATAGGCGTGTAGTCCACCTTGAAGTCTCCGGTATGGAGCACTATGCCGCACGGCGTGATAATGGCCAGCGCGGCCGCGTCGACGATGCTGTGGTTCGTCCGTATGAATTCAACGCAGAAGTCGCCTTTTATGACCATTTCTCCGTAATGCATCTCGATCATCTCAACGCCCGCGGTCATGCCCTCCTCCTCGAGCTTTTTCTCGACGAGTCCGAGCGTGAATTTCGTGCCGTAGATCGGAACGTTTATCTCCTTGAACAGGAAAGGAATGGCGCCGATGTGGTCCTCGTGTCCGTGCGTGAGGAAAAGTCCGCGGACTCTGTCCTTGTTCTGGACAACGTACGTCATATCCGGTATGACGGAGTCAACCCCAGGCATGTCCGAATCCGGAAAGGCTATGCCGCAGTCAACGATTATCATATCCTTTTCAGTTTCAAATACCGTGAAGTTCTTTCCTATTTCCCTGATACCGCCCAGCGGTATGATCCTCAGTTTCTTGTTTTTTGTTATCATGTTCGAAGCCCCCCGTGGCTTATTTTGCCGGCTCATTGCATACTTGCATTATTCGTCATCTGTCAGCAGATGATTACAATCGCTGCCAGCCGACGTCAGCGCATACGTGTCGTTCAGCATGTCACTGCAGTTACCATCGGCTTACCACGTCGAATAATAATGATTTATTATAACAAATATTTGGCGGTTGTCAACATTAAGATTTTGAGCCGAAAAGGCCGTGCGGAAACAGCCGGGAACGAACGGGGTTTTGGGCCGGGATGGTCGGAGCAGGCCGGGAGGGGCGGTTTCAGCCGCGCTAACTCCCCGCCTTCCCATTATCGGTATCGCTGTCATTATCGCCGTCATTATCGCCGTCGCCGCCACCGTCCGCCGGCCGGCCTCTCTGCAGCCATTTGCGGTTGAGTCTGACGTTTTCGTCGTCAATCTCCTTTTTCAGCTTTTTAGCCTCTTCCGGCGCCGCATTTTCATCATAAATGATATCGATAAGGCTGTTCTGCTTTTCGAGAATCCTGTTTTTTATCGATCCGGACGTTTCTATATTGGACGCGATCTGCGCTCTCTTCTGATCGATCTGCTCGCCGATCACTTCGATCCTTTCACCGACGCTTCGTCTCAGCCGCTCCGTCTCTTTTCTGATCTGCTCCATTTGCGCGGCGATTCTTTCCGTTTTATATATTACGTTCGGGTATGCCTCCGCAAACCTTCCTGCAAATACAGACCGGTCGCTCAGAAGAGCCCTGATCTCCCTGCTGATCTGCTCGGTGTTGTCCGCCTTACTGCTCTCAACTCCGGTCTTGACGATTTTAAGCACAAAATGGGAGACAACATAATCCGCCGCGATCACGGCGGCAAGTCCTCCGGCTATCGCCGTCCTGCCCGGCGCCGCCAGAATCCCGAACAGGCGGAAAAGAAGCGGATTCGTCAGCTTTATAACAACGACGCCTCCGAGTCCGAACAGCACAAGATTTCCTATCCAGACACGCCCCTGAAGATTCATCGGCTTCGTGCTGTAATCCCACCATCTCGCGTGAAAGCGTTTTTCAAGCACAAGGCTCGTCAGGTATTCAACGGCCCCGCAGATCACGAACGAGACGGTAAAAGCCGTTCCGTACGACATCTCGCTCACAGGTATGAGGTCTGAGGAAACGGTTATAAGGAGCGCTCCGAAGCCGTATATCGGCAGCCACGGACCGATAAGAAATCCGCGGTTAATGAATCTGCGATACTGTATAAGCTTCAGCGTTACCTCGATGATCCATCCCGCAAATGCATAACTGAAAAAAATAAGTACGTAGTTTACAATGATGTCCATAATTGTCCAGTCCGGTATCATACGATATCAGTTGCTTGTTTCTCCGGAAGTTGTCCTCGCGAACCGGCGGACGTTACTCACAACATGAACGTCGGGATCTGCCGTCTCTCCGTTCTGTCAGCCGCGCTTTTCACGAACGAGACCACGCAGCGGCGTTTTCCGCCGTCAGAATATGCGTTGTGCGCGACGTCCGGCTTCGGTTCGCCGATCGACGCCTTCCGCCGATATTATACGACGCGGGATCAATATTTTCCACCGCCGGGAGAAACAGGTTCATGCCGGAACGGTATTCTGACCGGCAAACACGGAATTTCAACAGCGCCGAAGCAATATACGCTTCAATAAAT